>JBDNDT010000110.1:0-7618 GCA_046718985.1 Cytophagales bacterium | reverse complement strand
GGTCGAAGGGATCAAACTACTGGCCGAAACCGAAGGTATCTTCACTGAAACCGCAGGGGGCACTACAATCGCTGTTATAAGGGGGCGATTGAACTGGTAAATCTAAAAGTGCTACTTTACTATGTTTGATTTTGAGCTCTTCTACAGCACTTTTAATAAACTTTTCATGAAATGTTCTCCTGTTTTCACCCAATGGCCAAGAATCTGTGATTCCATTGCTAATGCAAATCACTACCATTGCTTTTGGATTGTGAGAAAAGCATTCTTCAACCAATCTGATGAGGGCTTTCACAAATTGTGAAGAATCAGGGACACCTAAAAAGAAATCATTTGTTCCCAAGTGAATCACAAAAACATCTGCGTAGGGTTTAAAAGTTTTGTAGCTATGACCCGGCATCACAAATTTCCAAATTGAAGGCATAGTGCTTTCTGCTGACCCATTGTTATTCCTGATTAGGCCTTTTCCGCTGTAAGCGGTGCACACATAATCCATTCCTAATTTTCTAGCGGAAATAGAACCCCAAGCAAGATAATGGTTTTGGTTTTTAGTAGTGAATCCTGTATTAGGGTTTCCTTTCGGCGGTGCAGGAATTTCAGCTTCATTGCCATAACCACAGGTGAAGGAATCTCCTATAAAATGAATAGTTTTTCTATTCAAAAGTGGTTTGTTGACAAAGTGTTGATGTTTGCCTAAGATTAAATTGACAATACCCACACTGCTTTCTGTCAATTTGGTGATTTTTAAGGTGTCTCCTTTTTTGAAATTTGTTATTGAATGCAGTTCAATTTTATTTATACCCTCTTTTAGTTTGATTTTTCCTATCCATTTTCCATTAAGCTCTAATCCTAAATAATTTTCTCCGAATGCATTGGTTTCTTGAGTGAAGTTTAAATTAAGATGACTATGATTGGTTATAAATTCAAATCCACTTCCGGGCCAAGAAACACTGATTACATTTTCATCCTCAGTTGAAACCAAACCAACCGGATGGATATTAAGTGGATGATGATCTTTGTTGGCTGATACAACAAGAAAACATAAATTTAACAAGATAAATAATCTATTCATTTGATAGAGATTTGGTTAGAAAATTGAAAATAAAGTTGGGTGTTTAATGTTATAAAACCAATTACTGTTATTAGCAAAAAGCTTATCTTAAAATTTTGTGGGTAAGTTCCATCAATATATCTGTTTCTGACATTTGATCTGCACCTATTCCTTTGCTTTTCAGGTCTGCTTGGCTAATGGCATCAATCACTTCAAATAATTTATATGTCGGGTAGTTTTTGCTTGCTGTGTATAAGTCATTGGCTTGGTAAAAATTTTTTCTTAATGTGTCTTGAATTGTTTTTACACTGTTTAATTTCAAAGAATGACACAACAAAACACCGGCATAAAAATCAAATACGCCTTTGACGATCATCACTAAAGGATATTCTTTGGGATGCTGTCCGAGATATCGAGCAATTTTATAAGATTTCAACGTATCTCTGATTCCTAATGCCTTTTGATATTCAAATGGGTTATATTCCCTGCTAATTCCTACAAACTTTTCAATCAGTTCTGCGGTTAGCTTTTCATTGGGTTTTATGTTGATGGATACTTTGTCAAGTTCATTGCCGATTCTTGACAAATTGTTTCCTACATTTTCAGCTAAAATTTTAACCGCATCTTCTGCTATTGCTATCTTTTTTCTTTGTGCTGTTTGTTTAACAAAACCCTCTAAATCTTTGTCGTAGATTTTCTTGCTTTCCACCACCACAGCATGTTTAGAGATGGTTTTCCAAAGCGATTTTCTTTGGTCGAATTTGTCTTTGTAACACAAAACTAAAACGGTTGAAGGCAGTGGATTTTGAAGATAATTATCAAAATGCTTCAAAAAGGGGGTTTTGTTTGGATCTTTTTCAAAATCCGGATTTTCTTGTGCTTCTTTGACAATCACCAATTGTTTGTCACTCATCATCGGAAATCTTTTGGCATGATTCAAGATATCAGCCAATGAAGTTTCTTTTCCATAACAAACCGTCATGTTGAAATCTTTTTCATGAGGTTTCAACACTTTTTCTTCAAACAAAACAGAAGCTTCATCAATGAAAAATGGTTCTTCTCCAAACAAAAAATAAACCGGTGCCAGTTTTCCTTCCTCAATTTGTTTGAACAATTCAATAGGCTCAATCATAATATAATTTTTAGCACAATGATTTTTTAGAAACTTTTATCACCTCTCAACAGCCTGATTCTTTTTCTAGATTCAACCACAAAGACACTACCCGGATAGGTGCTGATGAGCTTTTGGTAATATTCCATTGCCTTGTCTTTTTGTTTAAGGTTTTCTTCATAAATCCTAGCCGTTTCATACATTGCATCGTCTGAATAAATAGTATTTGAAGACGGGTTCTTTTCGATTTTTTCTAAACACTCTAATGCTTCTTGTATTTTCCCAGATTTTTTGAATATGTTAAACTTCATCCAATTGATTTCTTCTGAAAGCGCATTGTTTTTAAAATCTTGTTCCAATTGTTGAAGATTTTTCATTGCTGTTTCATATCTCCTGATTTGGTTATTGAAATAAGCCGTTGCAAAAATTTCTAATGCTGCTGTGTTGCTGTCTTCTGCCAAAGCCATGCTGATGAGCAAACTCAATTGCATAGCATCATTTGCGATTTCTCGAGAGGTGGCTTGTTTCAAAATATTGAGTTGTTCTGTCGCCAATTCAAATTCATGATTGAAGAAAAAGAGTTTTGCATTTTTAAATTTTGCTTCATAAGCTATCAAATCATCTTTTCTTTCTTTTTCCACCTGCATATATAACAAAGCAGATTCCCATGGCTCTCCGGTCAAAAGATAGATATCTGCCAATAACAATTTTGCCATTTGTGTTTCGTTGTTTTTGGGTTGCTTCACCAGATTTTGAAGAATAAAAATGGCTGAGTCTGTCTGGTTGAGATAAAAAGCCTGTAATGTTGCGATGTTTCTTTGAATTTCATAATTCTCAGCCATTAGCCTGGTTTCCGGCAAAAGACTTTTATAATCGTTGACCAAGATTTTGACCTCTGCTTGGTTGACAGGATATTGATTTGAGATGATTTTTTCCCTAGATTTTATAGATAGCAGTTTTGATTGATTTGCTATTTGTGATTTTGGGTATTCCTGAATCAGATATTGATAATACTTGACTACTGCTTCGTTTTTATCATTCTCAAATGCTATCTTTTGGATATCATACATCTGTGAGCCTTGCAATTTTAATCTTTTGTCTTGAGCTCTAGCCTGAATGAATGCAGCATCGAAATCTTTTTGTTGGATATATAACCAAATGAGCAAATCTGTAAATCTTCTGTTTTCGGGGTTTTCTTGAATCCTTTCAATCAAAGCAGTTTCCATGTTTTGAAAATCTTCTTCATCATTCAAATAATTCTGAAGCTGATTTTTAATTTTTTCCAGCTCATCCTGTTGAATCATGATGAGCAGTTCTTTCATTAATTTGGGTTTGTCACCGCGGACTTTATAAATTTCTGCCAACTCATTGGCGAATAGTTTTTCATCAGCATAATATTTCCTAGACCTTAAAAAAATCTGCTCGGCTGCATTGCTTTTGTTTTTTGAAACAAGATAAGATGCTGTGATTGAAACGAGTTGCGAACTTCTTACTGTTTCATTGATCACTTTTTCTTCTTGTTTTTTGGCTTCATCTTTTTTGCCTTGTTTTTCTAAACACTCTATCAAATCTACTTTATATGGCATATAATCAGGATAAGTTTTCATCATCCTTTTGATTGTTTTTTCTGCGGTTTTTAAGTCGTTGAGCTGATATAAACACAATAGATAATTGGGGTAAACGATATCCCATTTTTTGGAATCTTTTAAAATTTCTTCATAAGTAGTTCTCGCTTTCAAAAATTCAGCATCAGCATAATATTCATTCGCTAATTGAAGAAGTCCTGATTGAGCAAAAACAAAGTTTTTAAGAATCAAACAAAACAAGACCAAACTGACCTTTGATTTTAGATATCCACAAATCATAATAACAAAATGAAAATTAAATTTAATAATTATATTTATTATTAAGGCTGTTGATAAGTGGATAAGTCTCTGATTTTAATTCTTGTTTTTTAATTTTGTTGAAAAGTTTAGTATTTCCTAAACTTCTAAACAAGTTATCCACATTTAAGGTACTAATTATCAATTAATTGTATATTTATAAAGGTTATCCTCCTTGCTTATGTTAATTATTTCATGTTTTTCATTTTGTGAATGAATGTTGGATAAATCTAATTTGTCCACGCTTGTCCACTTAAGGTGGACTCAATTTTGACTCATCAACATTATCTATCATCATTCAAAACACTTATCCTCACTTGATGTGGATATCTTTTATCTCCCAATTTTCTCTTAATTCAATCTCTTTAGGATGATGAATAATTCTTTCTGCTTTGATTCTTTTGTTGATATTTCCGCAGTCCCAGTAATCATTGTTATTCTCGTCTATGATTACCCTGATTCTGTATTTCCCCGGATTAAGATTTTTAAACGTTATATCTTTCTTATTTTTTTCAGTTGCAATAATCTTTCCGTCTTTTGTGTATAGCTCTGTAATAAAATTTTTTTCCTTAATATCAATAATACACGATATTGAATTTTCTGTTTCCTGAATTGTTGCTTTTCTCCATTTTATAGATTCTAGTTTATTCGTGTCTCCTAAAGAGCTGATGAAAGCTTTTGGTTTAATGATAAAATCAACTGAATCTATATCATCATTATTTCGGTAACTGAAATTATTTTCTTGTATGTTTTTAATGTTAAATGGTTTTTTTTTGCCGTTTATTGAAAAAATAATAGAATCTGTATTTATGCTCTTATGAAAGTGAGTGAAATAGATTTTAAATGTAAAATCTTTAGAAACATCATATTTATGTATAAAATTTCTTGTTTCTTTATCTGTCATATTAGGTTTAAAAATTATCGTATCAATCTTACTAATGTTTAAACTATCTATTGTCTTCAATAATAGAGTATCTTCATCATAAACTTTTGGTACTAGTAAAATCTTATTCTTGTCTAAAAATTTGTAATATTCATTTTTAGAAATATATTCAAAATGAACTAATCCTTTGTTTAATTCAAGTTCTATGTATTTTATATTCTTTTTTTGACTTATTTTCAAATTATTTAGATTTTGTCTTGAAATATTAAGTTCAATAAGCGAATCAACAGAATAAGTGAAATCCAATAACTGATTTCTATTATTGTTGAATTTTAGTTTGTTATCTATACTAGCCACTACAAAGTATTTATCCTTTTTAAGATTGTAAAAAGAAAAACTCCCTGTCTCGTTTGTTAATTGTGTGTATAATGGTTTTCTCATTAAACTGTCGTTTTTGTCAAATAAGAAGATTCTCGCATTTTCAACCTCCTCATTCGTAAATAGATTCTTAACGATTCCCTTGAGTTGAAATGTATCAAGAGTTTTACCTGTTGTAAACCTTATTATATCATTTAATGGTTTGTTTTTCTCTGTTAGATCATAAACACCCTCATTCAAATTAATTACATAAGTTGTGTTTTCCTTCAGCGTACTATCAAATTCTATCTCGATTTCATATAGACCTTTTTGTGTGATTTTAAAGTTTTCCTCAATAGGATTGATGATTATGTTTTTCTTTAATTCTTTTGAGGATATTGGTTCAGAAAAAACAAGTTTAACTTTTCTACCTTTAAATTCAGTTGAGTTTTGTAAAGGAAATTGTTTTGTTATTTTAGGTCTTATGGTGTCTTGATTTCCTCCACTTGGTGGACTAATACTAGCACATCGCATGTTTATAGTTGCCATCAAAATTTGAACAATGACAACAATCCCAATGCTAATTTTTCTTTTCATTCTTTTTCTTGATGATGTAAATCAAACTTGAATAATTTCCGGTTCTTTTAGCTTCAACATTGCTCCTGTAAGCATTTTTCAGAGCTGATAACAATGAACCTCCCTTTTTATACTTTTCGCTTAAAATCGATACATAAAATGCATCAAACCATAAGGGTTTAATTTCTTTTACTTTCAAATCATGCTTTAGCATTAATTTTTTAAACGTTTCTGTATCAAAATGATAGAGATGTCTTGGAACGTCATATCCTGCCCAAAATTCTTTGTATAACTGTTCATCTAATGATTTATGATTGGGTAGAGCCACAATCATTATTCCTTTTCTTTTAAGTTTTTCATTTAAGATATGAATTGTTTCATTCAAATCATGTACATGTTCCAAAACATGCCAAGCTGTGATTAAATCAAATTTTTCATTAACATTATTTAAGTTGGCAAAAACATCAAGATTCTTTTTCAAACATTCTTTTCTTGCTTCATCGTTCACTTCAACACCAATAGTTTTCCAACCTTTGCCTTTCATAAATTCCAGAAAGCTTCCTGTGCCACATCCATAATCTAACACGCATCCTGATTTTTTATATGACATGATGATTTTATATTTATACCTCAGGTTGATATTTCTCACCCAAGTATAAACCATTGTAAACAAATTGAATTTTTGATCATGATGTGATATATAATTTTCAGCATCATAGTATTTTCCGATGTTATTTATATCGGGTCTTGGCGAAGTGAATACAAAATGGCACTTACTACATTCTTGCAACGCAAATTTTTCTTTGCTAATTGAATAATCTTCACAAATCATTTTATTTTTAAAATCTGTGTTTTCACAAACAGGGCATTTTTCAATCTTCTCAAACATTTTGATTATCGGGTCAAATGTAACATCACTATACTCACGTCAGATGGTGAAATTCCACTGATTCTGCTTGCTTGACCAATAGTTTCAGGTCTTATTCTCGTCAATTTTTCTTTAGCTTCATTTGACAGCACGGTGATTTTTTTAAAATCAAAAGAATCAGGAATCTTTAGATTTTCCAACTCTTTCATTCTGTTAGCCATGTTCCTTTCTTTTTCGATATAACTTTCGTATTTGATGTTAATTGAAGAGTATTCGATTTCATCTTTATTGTAGTCTTTCATTTTAGATTTCAATTCATCGAATTGATTTATGATTTCCTCAATTTCTATGTTAGGTCTTTTTAGTAGATTATATACGGATATTTTCTCTTTCACCGTTGAACTCTCTTTCGCCTCAAGCCATGGGTTTACTAATTCCGGATCTAGTTTTACTTGTTGGTATAGCTTTTCTAGTTCCTTAGCTAACTCAATTTTCTTTTGGGTCTTATCAAATCTTCTTCCATCAATTGAACCCATTTGGTATGCTTTTTCTGATAGTCTAACATCAGCATTGTCCTGCCTCAACATAATTCTAAACTCAGCTCTCGAAGTAAACATTCTGTATGGTTCTTCAGTGCCTTTGTTTATGAGATCATCAATTAATACACCGATGTAAGCTTCATCTCTTCTCAGAGTAAATTCTTCTTTTTCTTTTGATTTGTTATGAGCATTGATTCCAGCAATTAATCCTTGTCCTGCAGCTTCCTCATAACCTGTTGTTCCATTAATTTGCCCTGCAAAAAATAAATTTCCAATTAATTTAGTTTCTAAGCTAGCTTTGAGTTGAGTAGGCGGAAAGTAATCATATTCAATAGCGTAACCCGGTCATGTGA
>JBDNDT010000011.1:0-15630 GCA_046718985.1 Cytophagales bacterium | reverse complement strand
TGACAGGGGTATCGTCACCTTTTTGTTTGATTAAGTCAATGGCAAATCTGCTGATAGGTTGCAATGGATCGTCATTCAGTTCGCTTCCTTCAACAATGGGTATATATTCGTCCAGCAAATTGACCATCAATCTGGCTAATCTGGTTTTGGCTTGACCTCTCAAACCCAATAAGTTGATGTGGTGTTTAGATAATATTGCTCTTTCAAGTTCCGGAATAACGGTATCTTCATATCCATAAACCCCTTCAAAAACCGTTTCGTTTTTCTTTATTTTGTGTATTAAATTCTGTCTAAGTTCTTCTTTGATTGATTTTGACTTGTAACCTGATTTTTTCAGGTCTGCAATGGTCTTGATTGTTGAAAAATCCATAAAAAATTTAGTTTAAGGGTTAACAATTGAAAACAAGTTTGTGTTTCAAAACCTTTACTGTTTATCAAAATATGGATTGAATCAGGCTTATCTGTTTTTGTAAACCGCTTTGATGAGTTCTTTTGCAGACATCTTATTCGCATCTTCTGCCATTTCGTGCAAACTCCACACAACAGACCATCTGATAGACTCATTTGGGAGAATTTTTGCATATTTTCCTTGTTGTTCAATCTCTATATATTGTTTGCTTGGGTTGGCATATAGCTCAATTTCAGATTCATTTTGAGCTGCTTGTCTTTTGCTGATGTCTTCAAATTGTTTAATGAGCAAAAGATTTTTCTTGGCGAATGCTAACCAACCTTCTTTTGAAAATAAAAAGCTTTTTTTATGATCATCAATTTCTTTTTCGTTATATTCCCAAAAATGACAATTTTCTTTTTGGGTCAGCTTGATTTCACCAAAGATATTCTTACCCTCAAATTTTTCTTCAGATTCAGGGAAAAAAACTATTCCTTCTTGAGGCACAACACGAGTGATTTCCCAAGGAGCAAGATGAATCGTGCTGTCAGTCATGTTAGAGATTTCATAAATGACTTTGATTTCATTAGAATTGACCAAAGGAACAAAAGTTTTAATCACTTTCACACCCAACAAACTGTCTTTTTGGCTTTCGAAAATTGCTTTTTTCGAATTGATAGTAAAGGTATAAGTTTTCGAATCAATAGATTTCAGTGGCGGCCAACCCCATGAAGATTGTGGCGATGGCCAAAAAGTTGAGCCATAGCATTCCGGTGAGGTCGCCGGTGTTGCTAAGATTTCTTGGTCTTTATATTGAAAAGATATAATTCTCGCCCCATAAAGTGGGTCTATTTTCATCACCGTGTTGTCTTGTTTGATGACTATCAAGTTCCCTGATTTGGTAATTGATTTGCTTTTATCTTCACAAGAAATTAAAACAATTAGAAAGGCAAGACAAGCAAGTATTTTGTTGAAATTAATCATCTTTATGGATATAACTGTTTGAGTGTTGATTATAACTGTAATGTTTATCCAACAAAGGTAGATAGTTCTCAACTGCTTTCAAATAATTGTTCGGGTCATAAATTACTTTTGGTTTGAAAGTCAATATATAATGATGCCATAGTCCAAGTGCGAAATAATCATTTTTTTTGTTCGCTATTTTGAGTAATTCTTGGAAATCAAAAAAGGGAGAAGCAGATTTTTTCTCCACATAAATCGAATAATCATCAGAAAGCACCATCCATTTTTCTGATTTTGGTTTGAATTTTTTGGCTATTTGTTTTTTATCATGGTGATGATGTGTGATGAAAAAATAGATGGACAAACAAACCAAAATCACTCCAATCACTTCTTTGAACCAGCTTTTTTTGATTGAAAACATGAAGAAGGGGAACAAAAACATCAGAGGGGGCAACAAAATCATTAAACTGATTTCTTCGTCTAAAAAAATCTTTACACATGTAAACACAATAAGCCACAAAAACATAAAAATTTTGAAACTTGATTGAAGATTGTTTACAAAGAGCCTAGACATTCCTAAAAATGACAAAAAACCTAAAGCTAAAAATCCAAACCAATGAAAATTTTGGGACATAAAATTATTCTCGAGTCCATTGTTTAAATCGAAATTGAAAAGATGCTTAAAATAGTCATTTTCTGCATTATTGAAAATGAAGTAAGCCAACAACGGGATATAGGGGATTAGAAATGATGTTATTATCAGCAAATAACTTCTCAAAGATATTCTTGAAGAAACAGCCAAATAAATGATGATTAAAATCAAGATTAACACAAAAGATTGATGAAAAAGTGAAGCTAATCCGAGAAAGAATCCCATTTTATGTCTCTTATAATCATCCACCAATGTTTTGAAATGGTCAATCAGAATTGAAATGCCAAAGATTCCAAAGAAAAGTCCTATGCTTTCAGGCTTCAGAATAAACAAATCTTTATCTAACAAAATTGCCAAGCAAGCAACAAAAACAGAAAGAGAAGTCCTCAGGTCGAAAATATCATTTTTTTCTAAAATCAGATAAAACAACACCATGTTTGCCAAGTTAAAGACAAGCCCCAAAAAACTGATAAAGACCAATGAAATGCCCAATGAATTGATGCTTTTTATCAAAAGAATGTATGACGGACTGATGTCTGTTTTAAGGTCCCTCAACAACAAAAACCCTTCTTGCATAGATTGTGCAATTCTGATGCTTTTGATTGTGTTTAAATCAACATAATTCCCGTTCAAATAAGCAAAAACACTGAGGATGATTAAAATAATCAGCAAAATAATTTGCTGAATGATATGCTGACGGTAAAAAAACTGAATCAAAATATGATGTGTGAAAAAGAGTTAAACAATGAACATGTAGGAGTTTAAGCGTTGACGGATTCAAAATTAAGAAACAAATGCAAAAACACCTTAATGCTTCCTTCTTAAAATGATTAAGGTTTAAAAATTGCTTAAATTAAACTAGTTTTGCATCATGAAAGAAAGCAAAAGACAATTAAAATTCTCACAGCTCATTCAAGAAGAATTGGCAGATATTTTCTTGAAAGACACCAAAGGAATGTTCGGAAAAGTATTCATCACCATCACAAGAGTTTTGATTAGTCCTGATTTGAGTGTTGCAAAGGTTTATCTAAGTTTTATGCTTTCAGATGACAAACAGAAAACCTTGAGTGAAATAAAAGAACAAACTAAGGGAATCAGAAATCTCTTATCAGCAAGAATCAAAAAAGAAGTTCGCGTGATACCTGAGTTGGTTTTTTTCTTAGATGATAGTGCTGAGTATGCCATTCACATCAGCAAAGTTATTTCAGATTTGAATATTCCACCTGCTCCAACAGAAGAGAAATAAATTGAATGCCTCATATTTCATAGCCAAAAGATATTTTATCTCCAAAAAGAAAAGTGGATTCATCAATGTGATTTCCATCATTTCAATGTTGAGCATCACTTTCGCGACAGCTGCTTTGGTGGTGGTGCTTTCTGCTTTGAACGGGATGGAGGAATTGTTGAGAAGCATGTTCACCTCTTTTGATCCTGATTTGGTGGTGAGTATCAAAGAAGGCAAATCCTTTGAATTTTCGGATTCTATTTCAAAAAATATCAGCAATCTAAAAGGAGTGAAGGGAATAAGCAGGGTGGTGGAAGATAATGCATTGCTGAAATATCGTGATAAACAAATGATTGTCAGAATGAAAGGAGTTGATAAATCTTTCTTGACAGAATCAGGCTTTAGTGACTATATCATTTATGGAAACACAAACTTTGAAGATTCTTTAAATATAACAACCGTCTTAGGAAGAGGAGTACAATTTAGATTGTCAGTTGTTATGGAAGATGAGTTCAGCGTTTTGCAATTGATCTATCCCAAAAACAAAGCTAAAATCAATTTGAACCCTGAAAAGGCTTTCAATATTCAAAATCTGATTCCAAAAGCTGTTTTTGCAATTGAAAAACAATATGATGACAATTATATCATTGTACCAATCAATGTGGCAAAGCAATTGATGGATTATGGTGAGCGAATCACAGCAATAGAAGTCTATTTGAATGACCAATCATACGTTGAAAAAGTTCAATCTGATTTGAAAAAAAAGCTGGGTGAAAAATTCAAGGTTCTAAATTCTGATGAGCAACATTCAAGTTTGTTAAAAGCCGTAAAAATCGAGAAACTGATAGTTTATTTTATTTTTACCTTGATTATTGCCATTTCATCTTTTAGCATTTATTTGAGTTTGAGCATGTTAGTGCTTGAAAAGAAGAAAGATATTAAATCATTGTTTTTATTGGGTGCAAGCAGCAGTATGATTCAAAATTTGTTTATCGGGGTAGGGGTTTTTGTAGCCTTGAGTGGGGCTTCTTTTGGTATTTTTCTTGGATTAACTTTGTGTTGGGTTCAACAAACTTTTGGACTCGTTTCAATGGGAATGCAAACATCAGTGATTGACGCTTATCCAGTCACTATTTATGTGTCTGACATTGTGTTGAGTTTCGCAACAATCTCCATCATTTCAATTCTAGCCTCAATCAGTCCTTCAAAAAAAGCAACTCTTTTTATCAAATAAAAAAATGAATTAAGTTTTGAGGCATTTTGCGAAATTGTAAAACATTTTGTTTTCGGCTAAATGAATAAATCATCATGCAGAGTCTTATAAGTTTTTTAATTAAAAACCGAATTGCATTCCTGCTTTCAATCGGTATCTTATTAGGGCTTTCAGCTTATGTGATTAGGTTTTATTCAAGTTGGGATACCTTTGACAATGAAAAAAATGAATACTTTAATCATATAGAGAGAAAGGTTAAAAGGGAGATTGCTTTATGCAAAAAATTCAACAGTGAGTTTACCAAACATTTAGAAAATAAAAGTCTGTTGTTCTCTAATTTGATGAAAGAGAGCAGGCATCCTTATTACCTTTTTAGAAATAAGAAAATTATATTTTGGTCTGATAATGAGGAAGTTCCAAGTTATAACGACTTGAAAAAAAATGATTCAAAAGTGAATCTGGTAAAAATTAAAAATGATTATTTTATAAGTGTTTCTGATAGTTTGTGTCACCAAAATCTTGATTTTGAAATCGTCTCAATCATTCCTATAATCAAAAAGTATAAAACTAGCGAAACACACAGTGCTTTTGAATATAACACTGATATTTTTGGTACTGCCAAACCTGAAATAATAAACTTAGAATCCTCAAAATCAAATGAAAATGTGAATGATGAGGAAGGGAATTTTTTGTTTAGTATAGAAATCAACAATGCTGTGCCCAACATCAAACATTGGAATGTTAAATTTTCTTTGATTTTGTTTGCGCTCTCATTTTTGAGCATTTTATTAGCAACCCATGAGCTCCTCGAATATTCAATATTTGAAAAAACATCACCTTATAAAGAGGAGAAGAAATTAGGGCTTTGGGTTCTTTTTATTGTTACATTGAGGATGATTTTGTTTTATCTTGAATTCCCCAATGTCATTTTAGAGACTGAATTGTTTAACCCTAGATTTTTTGCCATTTCACAGCAAATCCCTTCATTGGGTGACTTCATTTTATATCTTTTTGCAGCACTTTTAATTATTTTTAAACTCATCAATTATCTAAATCAGAAATTTAAATCGGAAACTTTAAAGGTTTTCAAAATTCGTGTTTTCATCATTTCATTTATCTTCTTTCTAAACCACATTTATTTTTTTGTTTGGGAATTGTTAATGAGTCAGTTAGGTAATAATTATTATTGGAACTTAGACATCAATTCCGGCATTCAATTCACTGAATTAAAAATTTGGGCATTCATTTCAGTGTTTTTATTATCGGTTTTGTTTTTGATGTTTTTTAATCTAAAAATTAAAGCTTTTTCAGTTCTTAGTATTAAAGATACTTTTCTGATTTGGTTTTTTAGCTTTTTACCGGTTGCAATTTTATACTTTTTATTTGAAACAGAAATCAGTTCAGTAATTTGTTATGTTTCTATCAGTCTTTCAGCAATGTTAGGTGTTTATTTAATCCAAAAATTTAAAATTGATATTCCGCAGTTTCTGGTTTTTACATATATGGTCGTGACTTGTGCTGTCTTGAATTCATTGTTTATTCATGATGTATCGACAGAAAAAAGCTTAGCTGAAAGGAAAAAATATGTTAACGATGTGCTTTCTGAAAATGATCTTTATGCTGAATTTTTAATTCATGAAGCATCAGAAAAAATCAAAAACGATGGTTTAGTGAGATCGAGATTTCTCAATCCCATGTCTTCTTTAGAATTGGTAGAAAGCAAGATTAGAAAAACTTATTTTCCAAGATATTTTGACAAATATGAAATTCAAATCGATTTATATGATGTCATAGGTGAACCTAAGTTCAAAGAAAACAACCTGACATATCACGATTTAAAAAGGAAATTCGCTAAACAACAAAACAAAACAGAATACAGGAATTTATATTTGGTCAAAGACCAAGCAGCTGTTTCCACAAGCAAAAAGTATATAAATTTCATTGAAATAGACAAAGACGGTGCAATATTTGGATACTTAGTTCTTACATTTAATCGGAAAAGGATTGTTCCTCACAGTGTTTTCCCTACTCTTTTGATTGATAAAAAGTTTGAGAAATCCAAGAAAAGAGAAAATTATAACTATGCTCTTTTTGTGAATGACACCCTAAGCTTTAGTTATGGAAATTATTATTATCCACCATATTTAACTTCAATATTCAAAACAAAAAATCATTCCTTAGGGCAAAATGATTGGGAGTTAACTTACAATGGATACAATCATTACGTCAATCAAGAAACCAAAGGCACAACCGTGATTGTCTCGTCACCAAATATGAGTCCTTACAACATTTATTCAAACTTTTCTTTTTGGTTTTTGTCTCTTTTGCTTTTCGTGGCATTGCTTTATGGTATCAGGCTTTATGTTAGACATCAAAAGTTTAGTTTGATTTCAAAAATCCAGTTTTATGTGAGTTTGGGGTTCTTTTTCCCATTGTTTTTAGTGGGCATTTCTTCTTTTGGTGTTTTTTCAAACATTTATCAAGAAGAACTCAAAAAAGATTTTATTTCGATTGTTGAAAGAACAGCCATATCACTTTCAAATCATGAAGAAATTTTTGAACAAAAAATGCCTAAGGAATATGTTCAGAATATTGTCACCGAAATATCAAGAAACATCGAGGTTGATGTGAATCTTTTCAACTCAAAAGGGCATTTGATTAACTCTAGTGAACCGTTAATTTTTGAAAAAGGATTGCTTTCGCCTTTTATTTATCCAAAAGCCTATCTTTCCATTCTTGAATCCAAAAAAAAGAGTTCAATTCAAAACGAAAACATTGGGAATTTGAACTTTTTTTCTGCTTATGCGCCTGTGCTTTCCAATAAAAACGGCAAATTGATGGGTGTGGTCGGTATTCCTTTTTTCGAATCAGAAAGCGAATTGTTTTCGAAAATAACCCCTGTGTTTATTTCAATCATCAATATATTCACCTTTGCATTCATCGTGCTCACTTTAGTTTTTTTGTTTTTGTCAAGAAGTTTGATTTATCCAATCAGATTGTTAAAAAACAGAATGCTGGAGGTGTCTTTTGAAAACAATCCCAAACCAATTTATTGGTCTTCTGATGACGAAATTGGCACTTTGGTGAAAACTTATAATCAAATGTTGATTAAACTTGAAGAAAGTAAAAAGTTATTGAGCATCAGAGAAAAAGAAAGTGCTTGGCGAGAAATGGCCAAACAAGTGGCACATGAAATCAAGAACCCACTCACCCCAATGAAGTTGATGGTTCAGTATAATCTTTTAAAATCTCAAAAAGAGCCTGAAAACACAGCTGAAATTTTTAAATCAACATCAGAAATCGTGCTAAAACAAATTGACACACTTAGCGACATTGCCACTAGTTTTTCAAGTTTTGCCAACATGCCCATTCCGAAAATGGATGTTTATGATTTTATGAATGTTGTTGAAGATGTTTGCCAACTTCACATGTCAACAGGTGAAAAGACCGACTTGATTTTAAACTTGAAAAAAGACCCTTACTTAACCATTGGTGATGAAAAGCTTATGTTCAGAATATTGAACAATCTTTTATTGAATGCGGTACAATCAACTGAAAACGGAACAACCCCGATTGTGAAATTTTCGTTAAGTCGGGAAGGAGATTTTTTATTATTTTCAATTCAAGACAATGGAAAGGGAATTCCCAATGAAATTCAATCCAAAGTTTTTCTTCCAAACTTCAGCACTAAATATAATGGTTCAGGCATTGGTTTAGCTATTGCTAAAAATGGGGTAGAGTTTTTTGGTGGAAAAATATGGTTTGAAACAACAATAGGACAGGGGACAACTTTTTTTGTTAAATTACCCATGTTGAAAAACTAAACTTGTTAAAATTATTTTTTTATGAAGAAAATTTGGTCAACAATCAATGGGAAATTAAGTCTCTCCGTGATGGTTGTAGTCATCTTAGGTTTGGCTTTGCTAGTTACGATTTCGACCATTAAAATGTATTCCATCGAAAAAGAAAAGGCAATTCAAAGCGCTGGGAATATTGCTTTAGAAATTGGTTCAGAAATTAAAAATGAAATAAATACTTTGATTGGGAATGTGATGTTTCTCACAAATACCTTGCATATCAACACATTTGCTGATGAAGAAACCAAGTTTACTAGAAAACAAGTCAATCTATTTTTAAAGAATAACATAGAAAAAAATCCAACCATTCTTGGTTTTTATACATTGTGGGAACCCAATGCCTTTGACGGAAAAGATGAAGAATTTGTTAATCAAGAAGGTCATGACGAATCAGGAAGATTTTTACCATATTGGGTAAGACATAAAAATGGTAGTGTTAATCTTGAACCATTAATAGGATATGACGATCCTACGGCTGATTATTATCAAATTCCCAAAAAATCAGGCAAAACTGCAATTATAGATCCTTATTGGTATCCAATTGACGGGAAAGAGGAATTGGTTATATCTATAATTAATCCAATTTTAAATCAAGGTAATAGTTTCAAAGGTTTAGCTGGCGTTGATTTAAGCATAGATTGGATTAATAATTTAGTAAAAAATCACCAAAACAATAACTTTAAGGAAAATTTAAATATAACCATTGTCACCAAAAGTGGGAAAATCATAACCTCATCACTCAATGACTCATTAACTTTAAAACCGGTCATAGATTTTTTTCCAAGTGAAATGGTTAGCAAGTTAAATACTGAAATTGCAGGAGCAGTTTCGATTGATGGCATGTTGTATGTCTATAAACCCATAGAAATTGCCAATAATTCTTGGTATGTTATTATTTCTGTGCCAAAAAGTTTTGTTTTCAAAGAGTTATATTCAACTTTAACCTGGAATATATTTTTAGGAATCTTGTTTGCAGGTTCAATCATTGCCTTAGTATTTTATGTGAGTAATAATCTCACAAAACCAATCATCAACATCAGCAAGAAAGCAGAAGACCTCAGCATCGGGCAAAAGGTCACCACATCTGTGAATTCAGATACCATTGAATTAAAAAAACTAGAAGAATCTTTTAGTAAAATTATAGATTCTCAAAATGTGCTCACCGAAGTTTGTAAGAAAGTTGCTGATGGAGATTACAGTCAAGAACTTAAACTCAGATCTGAAAATGACGAGTTGTTTGATGTAGTTAACCAAATGGTCAAAAGCCTGAAGCGAGCTGATGAAGAAGAAAAAATCAGGTCTTGGACATCAGAAGGTTTGGCTAAGTTTGCAGAATTGCTTAGAAAAGTGGACAATGATGCCGAAATCTACGATAAAATTTTAGCCGAACTTATCAGATATGTAGGAGCAAATCAAGGTGCTATTTATATTAACAATGAAGAAGAAAGGAATAATTTGCTTGTTATGAGAGCTTGTTATGCTTACAACAGAAAGAAATACCTCAATCAAAGCTTTTCGCCAGGGGAAGGACTTGCAGGTCAGGTCTTTCAAGAAAAAGAAGAGATTTATCTCACCGAAATCCCTGAAAAACATATCAAAATTGGCAGTGGATTAGGTGATGCAAGACCCAGAAGTTTGTTCATAACTCCATTGCTAAGCAACGAAAAAATGAATGGTGTGTTAGAATTAGCTTCGTTTGAATATTTACCTGAATATAAAAGGATATTCATCAACAAGGTGGCAGAAAGCCTATCATCATTCATTTCGATGAAAGAGATAAGCGAAAAAACCATGATTTTACTTGAAGAAACCAAAACTCAGGCAGAAGAAATGAGAGCTCAGGAAGAAGAAATGAGACAAAATCTTGAAGAAATGCAAGCAACTCAAGAAGAACTCTCAAGAAAAAACAAAGAAATTATAGAAATGACATCAAAGTCAGAAGGAATTTTGAGAGGTTTAAATTTAGCAATGGCTTCTGTTCAATTTGACACAAACAGAAATATTACCGATGCAAATTCTAACTTTTTGAATCTTTTTGGAATTGATTTGAAAACAGCTAAAAGCCTAAATCATAAGCAATTAATGCCACTTGATTCTGATAACAAAGATTATGAAAATTTTTGGAATAATTTGTTGGTTGAAGGTAAAGCATTCACCGGTCTTGTGAAAAGGAAAAAACCTAATGGTGAAATACTTTGGCTAAGTACTATTTACACACCACTGAAAGATGAAAATAACGTTGTCACTTCTGTGATGAAATTTGCGATTGATGTCACAGAAAGTAAAAAAAATGAAGATGAGCTTGCTAAGTACAATACTTTGCTTTCTGAAAGAGAAAAAGTATTTAATTTCAGTACCATACTTTCGGAATCCGATGAATTCGGAACCATCACTTTTGCCAATGAAAAACTTGAAAAAGTTTCAAAATACTCTCGAGAAGAAATGATTGGAAAAGGTCATAATTTGTTCAGAGACCCCGAAATGCCCAAAAAATTATTTGAACTGATGTGGGAAAACTTGAAAGTCGGAAAAGAATTTTCGGCTGTGCTTAGAAACAAAGCCAAAGATGGAAGTTATTATTGGGTTGACGGCAAATTTATCCCTATCATCAACGAAAGTGGTAAAATTCTTAAAATTGTAGGTGCAAGATACCATATCGAAAATGAGACAATAGCACTCATGGCTTATAATTTGCAAGCTGAAAAATTAGGTTTACCCAAATTGAAAGTATGATTTTTTGAGTAGCCTGAAAACTATTGTATTCCTAATGTTGCTATTTCAAAATCAATCTACTTATTTTGCATGCTTTAATTTTTAAAAAAAGAATCAATACATGGCACTCATTGGAAAAATAAGAGAAAAATCAGGTTTCGCTGTTTCTCTTATCGCTTTCGGTCTTCTCATCTTCATTGTTGGTGGAGACATGCTTTCAACCAATTCATTTTTGTTAGGTAGAAATCAAGAAACAGTTGGCAAAATTGCCGGAGTAGAAATTAATTTAAGAGAATACAATGCAAAAGTGGAAGAATATAAAACCAACTTTGCTTTAAACAATAAAAAGAACCCAAACGATCAAGAACTCAATTCAATCAAAGAACAAGCTTGGAATGATCTTATCTTTCAATATAGTTACAAAAAGGTTTGTGAAAAAGCAGGTATCATTGTTTCTGATGAAGAATTGACTGACTTAGTTCAAGGAACTAACATTCATCCAAGCATCATCCAAGCATTTACAAATCCTCAAACGAATGAGTTTGACAAAAACAGTTTAATAGGCTATTTGCAGAATTTTTCAAAACTTCAACCGGAACAACAATATATGTGGTTGGCCTTTGAAAGACAGCTCGGTCCTGAGAGATTGAGAAATAAGTTCGAATCTTTGTTGAAAGCATCAGTGTATGTCACAAAAGAAGAAGCTAAAAGAGATTACATTGCTCAAAACACTAAGCTTAATGGGAAATGTCTTTTTATCCCATACAATACAATTGCTGACAGTACGATCCAATTTACAGAAAGAGAATTGGAAAACTTTTTGAACCAAAACAAAGAAAAATATCGCTCTGAAGAATATGTTGCACTTGAATATGTAGCGTTTCCAATAAAAGCATCAAAAGAAGACAGTACAAGACATTTTGAAGAACTTAAAAACATAGCCAAACAATTTCAAGAATCTAAAGACGATACCATTTTTGTGAACAGTAACTCTGATGCTGAAGAAAATTCAATTTTGGCAAATTTGGGTAATTTGCCACAGGCATTGAAAGATAATGTGAAAAATTTTGAGATTGGTCAAGTTTACGGACCTTTTTTGGAAGGAGCTAGTTATAAATTGTTTAAGGTTGCAGAAGAAAGAAAGGACACTGTATTCTCAATCAGAGCTAGCCATATTCTTTTCAAAACAAATTCTAGCTCAGATGCTGATAAGCAAGAAGCATTAAAAAATTGCAGAGAAGTATTAAACAGAATTAAAAAAGGAGAATCATTTGAAAAATTGGCATCAGAATTCGGAACTGATGGAACTTCAAGCAGGGGAGGGGATCTTGGATGGTTCACTGAAGGTCAGATGGTGAAGAAATTCAACGATGCTTGCTTCAATAGAGGAACTGTTGGTTTATTACCTGAGCCTGTAGAAACTGAATTCGGATATCATATCATCAAAATCACAGAACCCAAAACCAATAAAAAATTAGCAGTGTTTTCCATTGAAAGACAAATTACCCCAAGCGAAACAACTAGGGATTTGGCTTATAACGAGGCAAGCTTGTTCCATTCAAAAGCAACAGGAAAAGATGGCTTTGAGGAAGCAATTAAAACAAGTTCAAACGGAACTTTGTCAAAATTAAGATCTGATTACATTACCAAAACTTCAATTTATCTAAACAACTTAACAGGAATCAGCGAAGTGATTCGTTGGTCTTTTAAAGATGCTAAATTGGATGAAGTATCACCAATTTTTAATCCCGAAGATCATTATATAGTTTGTAAGTTGGTTAAGAAAAGAGAAAAAGGAACGGGTAAATTGGAAGATTACAGAACTGAAATTCTCAACAAAGTGAGAAATGAGAAAAAAGCAACTGTGATTGCTGAAAAGCTAAAAGGTTTGTTAAGCAAGCCTTTTGATGAAATATCGACTGCTTATGGAGATGGAGTACAACTAGCTGATGCAAACAATGCTGTTCCGACTTATAACAGTTTGTGCAACTTCGGTTTTGATGCCTATGCTGCAGGCCGCTCTTTTGGCGTTCAAAAAGGAAAAAGAAGTGGAATAATAAAAGGTGAAAATGGTGTAGGTATAATTGAAGTGACCGATATCTCCAAAGTTGAAGAAATTGCTGATTACACTGGGGTGAAAAAAGTTTCTGAAAGCAGTGCAAAAAACAGCATAAGCTATTCTTTGAATGAGTTATTCAAAGACAAAGCAAACATCCTAGATAATAGATTTTTGTTTTAAGTTCTGAATTCACCTAAAATTCAAAAGCCGGTTTTTATAGACCGGCTTTTTTGTTTTTCAATAATTCACAATATGGAAAATCATTAAAGGTTGATTATCTCGCTATTTCTAAGAAATGACTTATGAAGCTAATTTGTTAGTTTCGAGTACTTTAGATTTTTATGATGTTCTTCGAAAAAACAATAATCTTGAAATTCTTTCAAAATATTAATAGCATCACTTTCAAAATTCAACAACCTTTTCTTATTTTTCCGAAAAGATTCATGTAATGCAACAAAAGCCACTAGTGTTAGTCCCTACTGATTTCAGCACGATTGCTGACAATGCTTTAGAACATGCTATCAATTATGCTAAAAAGCTTAATTCTACAATCTTATTGTTGCATGTTAAGCATCCTATGATTATCCCACCAACTGATTTGCCTATTCCGGTGAAGGAAGAAATAATGGACAGTTATTTGGAAAAAATTCCAAAAAGACTTGATGAACTGAAACAAAAAGTTGAATCATTTGGAGTTGAATGCGAAATTGCCAAAGAGTTTGGGTTATTACTAGATGAAATTAAAATTTACTGTGAGACCAGAAAACCAGCATTAATTGTCACCGGAACACAAAAGAATCATCATCTGGCCAAGAAAATTTTAGGGAGCAATAGCATTGATATGGCAAAAGAATTGAAAAGCCCTGTGTTGATTGTCCCTGAAGATTACAAATATAAAAAACCGGAAAAGATTTTATACGCTACTGAATATAATGAATTTGATATCAATCACATAGATTATCTTAAATCTTGGTGTGACTCGGAAACTGCAATGTATGTAGCACATGTGAACACTGACACCGCTGAATATTATGTGAAAGAAGAACAAAAAAATTGGTTTGAAGAACTGTTGGAAAGCAAAACAGGTCAACAAACTTTTTTCTTTTCAACCATCCACAACGAAGATGTTGCAGATGGAATTCTCTCATATATTAATAAATTAAATTTTGATATGTTGTGCATGAGCACTGAAAGGAAGAATTTTTGGCAAAATATTTTTCAAAAGAGCCATACACAAGACATCGCATCAAAAATTGATATACCACTTTTAATTTTCGACAACACATGGAGCCTATCTTAACAACATTAACAGTCGGGTTGCTGGCAGGATGGCTGGCAGGTTTTTTCTTAAAAGGAAAAGGTTACGGAATATTAATTAACTTGGTTTTAGGAGTGATAGGAGGCTTCATAGGGCATTTCGTGATGGGTATTGTGGGAATCAACTCAAGTCATATCGCAGGAAATATTATCATATCTACAATTGGTGCAATCATACTTGTATGGATAATTGGGTTATTAGGAAAAAAACTTAAATAAATTTATTTTTTAAGAATATTCTGGTATATTTGCATCATAATCTACAGTGTTCCTCGGAGGAGGGTCTCATTCGGTCATTTGTCTGCCCTTTCATGACACCCGCCCAAGCTGGAGCTAGCTGGGTTAGCATCCTGAAAATCAGGATTGGGAATTTAATTAATCTTACATAATTAATGGAAATTTTAGTGAACGGTTTCTCGGACATCGGTTTGTCTGAAGAACTAATTAATGCTGTAACCGAAATGGGTTACACAGAACCTTCGTCAATTCAAGCTGAGGCAATCCCTTTGTTGCTTGAAGGTCATGACCTCATTGGTCAAGCCCAAACAGGTTCAGGCAAAACTGCCGCTTTTGGCATTCCTGCATTGGAAAAAATTGACATCAGAAATCTTGGTGTGCAATGTATCGTTCTTTGTCCTACAAGGGAACTTGCTGTGCAAGTGAACAATGTGTTTAAAAACTTAAGTAAATACAAAAAAGGTTTGAGAACCACCGCCATTTATGGTGGAGAATCCATTGAAAGACAAATAAAAACACTTAGAGAAGGTGTACATGTTGTGATTGGAACTCCCGGAAGAGTGATTGATCACATCGATCGTGGAACTTTGGAACTGGATGAAGTGAACACTGTTATCCTCGACGAAGCAGATGAAATGCTGAACATGGGATTCATTGATGACATCAGAACCATCTTATCTAACACTCCGGAAGAAAGGCAAACTGTGTTGTTTTCTGCCACAATGCCTAAAGAAATTTTGGATTTGACAAGAAAATTCCAAAAAGATCCAAAGCATGTTAAAATTGCTAAAAAAGAAGTCACTGTTTCAAGCATCGAACAAAGATATTATGATGTGAGAAATGACCTCAAAAAAGAACTTTTAGGCAGATTATTAGATTTTTATAACCTTAAATTGGTTCTTGTTTTTTGCAACACCAAGAGAATGGTGGATGAGTTGGTTGAAGACCTTCAACACAAAGGATTTAGCGCAGAAGGACTACATGGTGATTTAAGACAAGCTCAAAGA
>JBDNDT010000109.1:0-7637 GCA_046718985.1 Cytophagales bacterium | reverse complement strand
AAACTGGAAGCCTGATAGCACCGGGACGGGTCGTTTTGGTAACTGGCTGGAAAACTTGGTGGACTGGAATCTTTCACGTTCAAGGTATTGGGGGACACCCTTGCCCATTTGGAGAACTGAAGATGGTTCTGTGTCTAAGTGTATTGGTTCTTTAAAAGAACTTGCCTCAGAAATTGAAAAAGCCAATCAAAAATTAGGTTTGAATCAAGCCACAACATTAGAAGATCTGCACCGCCCTTATGTGGATGAAGTGCTCTTGGTTTCTGATGATGGGAAAGCCATGAAAAGAGAACCTGATTTGATTGATGTTTGGTTCGATTCGGGTGCTATGCCTTATGCCCAATGGCATTATCCTTTTGAAAATCAGGAATTTTTCGAAAAGAACTTTCCTGCTGATTTCATCTCTGAAGGTGTTGATCAAACTAGAGGATGGTTTTTTACTCTTCACGCCATTGGAGGCATGTTGTTCGATGAAGTAGCCTTCAAGAATGTGGTTTCTACGGGGCTTGTTTTGGATAAAAATGGTGAGAAAATGTCAAAAAGAAAAGGAAATGTGATTAATCCTTTTGAGACATTAGAAAAATATGGCGCAGATGCCACTCGCTGGTATATGGTGAGCAATGCCAACCCTTGGGACAATCTAAAATTTGATTTGGACGGCATCACCGAAGTGCAACGCAAATTATTCGCTACGCTTTTCCACACGTATAATTTCTTCGCCATTTATGCCAATCTGGATCAGTTCGATGCTGCAACAGTGAAGCCAAATGAGTTGGAAAAAACAGAATTAGACCGTTGGGTGATTTCTGAACTCAACGAACTGATTGCAATCACCGATGCAGCTTATGCGGATTACGACGTGACGAAGGCAGCTAGGGCAATCGAGCAATTTGTAGATCAACTATCCAACTGGTATGTGAGGCTTTCGAGAAAACGTTTCTGGAAAGGTGAACTTTCTTCTGATAAACTTTCAGCTTACGCTACATTGCATGAGTGTTTGACTGTGGTTGCTCAGTTGATGAGTCCGATTGCGCCTTTTTTTGCTGATTGGTTGTTTGCGAACTTGAATCCTAATCAAGACGAAAAGTCTTCTGTTCATCTAAGCGATTTTCCGGTTCAAAACGTGGCTTTGATTGATAAAAGTTTGAATGATGCCATGTTCTTGGCTCAGTCTTCTTGTTCTTTGATTCACTCTATCAGAAAATTGAACAATTTGAGAGTGAGATTGCCTTTGGCAAAGGCTTATATCAACACAAGCAACGAGCAACAGTTGGCTTTGTTGGAGAAAGTAGCGGTTTTAATCAAGGAAGAAACCAACATCAAAGAAGTGTTGACATTCGACAAAAAGTCTGCCGCACAATTTTTCAGCAAATCGGTTCTGCCTGATTTGAAAAAGCTCGGTAAAGCTATGGGACCAAGAATCAATGAGTTGAAAGATAAATTGTCGGTTTTGACACAAGAAGAAATTGCTGTTTTGGAAAGTAATGGTCTGAAGGTGACTTTCAAAGATGGCAGTGAACATCATTTGCTTGCCGATGAAGTGATCATAAAAACAACAGATGCTCAGGGAATGGCTTCGGCACATCATGGAGACGTGACCGTTGCAGTTGATACCCAAGTGACCGAAGACTTGCAAAAAGAAGGTATAGCCCGTGATTTTGTTAACAGAATTCAAAACCTGAGGAAAGAAAAAGGTTTTGAAGTTACAGACAAAATAAAAATTCAGGTAGAGAAGAAAGATGAGCTGATTAATTCAGCTTTGCAGGCTAATAAAGAATATATCTGCAATGAAACACAAGCCCTTGAATTGAGTTTGCAAGAGCAATTGACAGTGGGTGTGGTGTTGGATATGGACAGTTTTGAACTGAAAGTAGAGGTGCAGTTGAACTGACAGTTGCGTGATAACAAAGCCCTCTCTTCTAAATAAAATATTTGAGGGGAGGGTATTAAATTTCAAAAGCTAATATTGGCAATTATTAAACTTGTGATTAAATTGTATTTTTAGGCACATTTTTTGTATTATTGCAACAAAAAATTAAATGTCATGATGAAAAATATCTTTTCAATTAGTGTCGTCTTGTTAAGTATAACCTTATTTTCTCAAAATTCACCGATGTCATTTTCAGAGGTAGTGACTGTTGAAAAGGCTGAGAAACAAGCATTATTGACTAGGGCGAAGATGTTTTTTGAAAGCAAGAAATATGATTTAAAGGTTGAAGGAGATCAATTGAAAGGAATAGGGAAGTTTGTGTTGGAATATCCAAGTGTGGTGAAAGGTAAAATGGAAAGAGGAGAGGTGCACTATGATATTGTGATTGCCTGCAAAGATGGGAGATACAAATATGAATTAACAAAATTCAGACATGTTGGAATTAATGGAAAATCAAATGGAGGACCTTTGGAATTGCCTGATGCAGAATGTGGCAGAGCACAAATTGCCGCCGGAAGTTGGGCAAAAATCAAAACAGATACTCAAGAAGAGGTGAAAAAAATATTGTCTTCTTTGCAAAACAATATGATTGAAATTTCAAAAGCAGCAGAGAAAGACAATTGGTAATTTGTTGTGTAATTAATTGGAAAAGTTCAATTTCATTTTCCTGATTTTTTTTAAAATTATTAGTTTTGTAACTGTTTGGCCTTAAAATCGTGATAACAGTTATATCAATTGAATTATGTTTGTTTTTATAATTATAGGTTGTGCAATTGCGTATTTGTTGGGTTCAATCCCAACGGCAGTGTGGTATGGAAGGTTTCATCATGGCATTGATATTAGAAATTATGGAAGTGGCAATGCTGGAGCTACTAATACCTTCAGGGTCTTAGGAAAGAGAGCCGGAGCAATCGTGATGGCAGTTGACATGCTGAAAGGCTGGTTAGCTACTTCTATGGCATTCGGATTCAATCACTTTGGGTTGATTTCAGACCATAATACCATTTATTGTCAATTGGTCTTTGGAATGATAGCTGTTTTGGGTCATGTGTTTCCTGTTTTTGCAGAATTCAAGGGTGGAAAAGGCATAGCAACTTTGATGGGTATGGTGCTTTCAATCCATATTTACGCGGCATTGATTTGTCTAGGTGTTTTTTTGTTGGTTTTTCTCACCTCACATTATGTTTCTTTAGGCTCGATGATTGCATCATTAGCATATCCGGTGATTATGTTGATTCCTGCTTTTTCTCCAGATGAGCCAATAGTTTTAGTGTTCGGTTTTGTGATTTTTGTTTTAGTCGTTCTCACACACAGAAAGAATGTGAGAAGATTACTTAATGGAGAAGAGAACAAGATTTATTTAAAACGAAGAAGCTGAATAGAGATTTTATTGTTTATTTAGTTTTTCAATCACTAAGGATGTTTCTGGCTTTTTTTTAGCAACAATTGTCATTTGGATTTGATTTTTTTGAAAGAAGTTTGCCCTAAGAAATCTTCATGGATGACAAAGATTCCTTAATTTGAGTTTTAATCAATTGGTTTTTCATTGAGAAGTTGAATTGATTTTGTTTTTATTTGTAAAACAGATGGAATTTTGACTTTTTAATAATTTACTGGGGCTAGATTTTGATTGCTTTATGAATATAAAACTATTGGTGTTTATATCAGTTCTTGGGTCAGTTTTCACAATATACACAACAAAAATTGGTTTTGGAGAAGTTTATCCTTTCACATCTTGGAAATTATTCCCAAAACCCGCATGTGGGATTGATCACTGTGAGTTGTGGATTATTAAATCGTTGAATCAGAAGAATGATACCATCAATTTGCAGATAAAGGCTTTTAAGGGCTTCGATTATGATGATGCACATTATGCTTTTGACAATTTTATAGGCAATTTTTTAAATCAACCTAATAAAGAGAATCGGAATAGATTTTTTATGTTTTTGAAGAAAATGCATCCAAAGCATAATGTTTTCATTCTTCAAAGAAAAAGCTTCAATTTAGAAGAGTTTGCGAAAAATGAGAATCAATTTGAAATAACTGAAAATCATGTTTTTGAAGAGAATTGATTCGGTTTTTGAACAGTTGAATAGCAAAGAGGAGAGATTAATTGATTTCAAAGTCGGTTTGTTCTTGTTCCAACTATATTCTGTTTGTTGGTTGTTTGAAAGGTTAACATATTTGCTGGTTTCCGTTCCGGAAAGAAAAGGTTTTTTGATAGTGCCTACTCAATGGTTGGCTAGAATTTTATTTCAGTTCGATCTTGATTATCTTCTTCTTGCTTCGGCGGGTATTTGTGCATTTGCTGTGTTGGTTTATCAGATAGCAAAAAGAAGAATAGATACTTTATCGCAATTTATTCTTTTCATATCAATTTTAGTGATTAACACTTATAAGGTAAGTTTTGGTTTCTTGGCACATGTGGATCACTTATTTATGTTAGCACATTTTCTGTTGATTGCATATCCAAAGAGGCCTGTAGATGTCAATTTTGTAAGTTGGTTTCAAGTAGGCCTTCTGTTAACTTATACTTTGGCTGGTTTGCTTAAAATAATCGTCATAATAAAATCATGGTTATGGTTGAATGAACCAACTTGGTTGCATCCCGGAATTTTTTGGCAACAAGTGAAACTCTTTCAGGAAATCAATCATAGATTTATTCCAAGTTTTTTTGAAACCGTCTTGAATTCACCTGCTGTTGGCATTTTATTGATGATTACAGCCATCCTTACTCAACTATTGGCTGTGTTTTCTGTGATGAAAAAGTGGTCATTGTCATTGTATTGTTTTTTGTTGATAATGTTTCATTTGTTTAATTATTTCGTGTTGCAAATTTATTTTCATCACGCCATTGCTATTGTGTTTTGTTTTTTGTTCCCTTTTACACAGGTCAAAGAATGGATTAGAAAAAACATAATCATAGGTTTTAAAAGTCTTTAAGAAAATGAAAGGTTTCAGTAATTTTTTTTGATGTTGATTTCAATGGATACAATTAGAGTTGGAATATTAACAAGTTCAGACAGGGCTTTTAATCAGGTGTATGAAGATCTATCAGGAGTTGAAATAAAGAAGGTATTGGGGGAGTATTGTGCTAATCCTCTTGAAATACATTATAAATTGTTGCCGGATGAACAGGTATTGATTGAAAAAGCCTTAATTGAGTTGTGTGATGAGTTGAATTGTGATTTGGTGGTGACCACAGGTGGAACAGGGCCATCGCTAAGAGATGTGACCACTGAGGCAACAGAAGCAGTTTGTCAAAAACTATTACCCGGATTTGGAGAATTGATGAGGAGTGTAAGTTTAAAAGTAGTCCCTACAGCAATTCTATCAAGACAAACAGCGGGTGTCAGAAACAAGAGCCTGATTGTCAACTTGCCCGGTAAGCCGAAGGCAATCAGAGAGTGTTTGTCTGCGGTTTTTCCTGCCGTGCCTTATTGCATAGACTTGATTGGTGGAAGATTTATCGTCAATAAACCTGAGAGTATTCAAGTTTTCAGACCTAAAAATTAATCTTACTCACTTGTTGTAACAGAATCTTTTTTTCTCATTCCGGTGAAGTTAAGATTCAAAGTGAAGTTGTTTAAAGCCCCTGAATTGTGAAAAATACTTCTGGCAAATTGAAAATTCATTTTTTTGGTATTTAATGATGCACCAAATGAAAACCCTGCCCAACCCGAAGAGCCGGGTTCAACCCTGAGTTCTTTTCTTCTCAAGAAATTATAACCCGCCAAAAGATGAAAGCTTTTAGATAATACAAATTCAGTTCCTATTACCAAATGCCTGATGGTTTTGTCAAAGAAATCAGGCTCTCTTTCGGTGAAAGCAACAGCACCTCTATTTGCACCTAGATTGGGGTCATAATAAGAAATATCATACCTGTAAAGCTTTTGCAAGGTCAAAGAAAATCTGACAGGCATATGCTCAGGTTTGAATGTAGAGCCTATTTGAAGATCAAAAGGAGTGGTGATTCTACTGTTTGGGGTGTATCTGCTCAATCCGAAACCTATATTTTTAAAAACCATGCCGATTACTAAATCTTTTTTAGGATGAACAAAGCTTCCCCCAACATCAAAAAGTAAAGCAGACGCAGTGAGTCCCGCTAGGTTTGAGTAAGCCAATTTAGAACCAGCACCTAGTTTGAAATTGCCTAACTGATTTGAAACCGCAATTTGCGGGGCAAACTCAGATGCTTTGAATTGGTTGGTTTCATCTCCAAGCTCATCACGTCCTTGAAATGTTCCGTAATTCACAAATTGAATACCTGCCGCCCAAAATAATGTTTTTCCTTTAAATGTGTATGAAGCACTTCCGGCGTTGATTTGAGCTGGCATTGAGAGATAAGAAAAACCAACTTTGTTTTGTGAACTTGAATCAATCGAAGAGGGATTAAAGAAAAATCTATTGTTATCCCCCTGGCTGATGCTGATGTTTTCAGACCCTAGTGCAGTCTGTCGTGCATTGGTAGGTAAATTTAAAAATTCGAAATTAGCTCTTCCGCCTAATTGAGCATTCGCAAAAAAGGCCAACAAGATGTTGGCCGTAAAACAAAATTTTCTAGTCATTTTAAACAGCTTATCAGTTTAACGCAACTGATTTTTCAATATTGCTTTCAAAACTAAACTGCAAGGGGTTTTCTACTTTTTCATTTAGAAGGGCAAACTTCAAAACCTCTGATGCTTCTTTTACATAATGGAAAGTTAGACCTTCAAGATAGTTTTGGTTGATTTCTAAAATATCCTTTCTGTTTTTGTGGCTCATGATGATTTCTTTGATGCCCGATCTTTTTGCTGCCAACACCTTTTCTTTGATTCCACCAACAGGCAACACTTGACCCCTTAGGGTGATTTCACCTGTCATTGCCAAATCAGGTCTCACCTTTCTTTGCGTGAAAACTGAAGCTAATGACGTCAAAAGTGTGATCCCGGCAGAAGGGCCATCTTTTGGAACAGCACCTGCAGGAACGTGTATGTGCAAGTCATAATGTTCGAAAACCCTGAAATCAATTCCCAGAGATTCTGAATTGGCTTTCAAAAATGACAATGCAGCAGAGGCAGATTCTTTCATCACATCGCCAAGTTGTCCTGAAATCACCAATCTTCCTTTGCCTTTATAAATGGTGGATTCAATATAAAGTATATCTCCACCAACAGGAGTCCAAGCTAATCCCACGGCAATTCCTGCTGTTTTGTTTTGTTGATATTCCTCTTTTTCGAAATATTCGACTCCTAACAATTTTGTTACATCCTCGGGTTGGAGAGTTTTTCTGTAATTCTCATCCATAGCGATTTTTTTTGCTATTTTTCTCACCAATGAACCTACTTCTCTTTCAAGATTTCTAACTCCTGATTCTCTGGTGTAGCCTTCGATGAGTTTTACAATAGCTTTTTCAGAAAGGTTAAAATCTTTGTTTTTCAAGCCATGATCTGCTCTGGTTTTGGGGAGAATATGTTTTTTGCAAATTTCAATCTTCTCTTCCAATGAATAACCATTCAGTTCAATAATTTCCATTCTGTCTCTCAATGCAGGTTGTATAGACTCCAAAGAATTAGCTGTCGCAATAAACAACACTTTAGACAAATCATAATCCAACTCTAAATAATTGTCATTGAAAGCTGTGTTTTGTTGAGGATCTAGCACTTCTAACAGTGCTGACGATGGGTCACCTCTAAAATCTGTGGCAATTTTGTCAATTTCATCTAAC
>JBDNDT010000108.1:0-7688 GCA_046718985.1 Cytophagales bacterium | reverse complement strand
CACCTCTAGCTAACACATCAACTGCAGGAGCGTCAGTTGCACCATGTAATACTTGTACATCAAAATTATCATTATTATAAGCATTTGGTCTTCCCAAAACAGTCAACAATTCAAAAGCTTTAGCTGGGTTATAACCTGATGGGCTGAAAATACCACTAGCAATTACCTGATAGTAATATCCAGGCAATAATTTTCCAACAGGTATATTAGCTACACCTTCTGCACTAGTAGTACTTGTTGCTAGCGCAGGCACAACCGAAATATCTACATCAGAAGGTAATTCTAAATATGATGTTGCTGTTCTGAAAGCAACATCATCCAATTTTACTTCATCTGAACCGAATTTTACATACAAATCAACCACAGATAACAATACGTCTGCTGAGTTGTGAATTACTTGTACATAAGCATTTGTTGGCAATTCGAAGAAGTCTCCACCCTCAGGAGCAACTGCAAACAAACCAAAATCTCCAGTGCTTAATTTTCCTGATGCAACAACCAATGCTGATGCACCTGCTGCTTGGTAAGAAGCCAAAGGAAGACCACAGGAACTTACAACATCTCCTGTCGAATTTACTTTTAAATCTATAACATAACCATCAATGGTTGGCAATTCTAAATAATTCTCAGTAAATTGACCAAATGACAAATTTGGAACTAAAACTGTACCGGGAAACTCAACTCTTACAGGATCTAAGTCTCTTGCTGAGACATCCACTGCCGGTGCGTCAGCGATTCCATGAAACACTAACAAGTTGGTTTTATCTGCATCAGCATTGTCTGATGCAGGTGAAACAAACAAATCAAAACCATTTTCATTGTTTGTTTCAGATTTTGCTAAAGATAACTCACCTGCAGCCACCAAATAAAGCATTCCTTCAGGAAGTGATTCATAAGGTTTGGCAAAAATTGCATCATTTATTGAAGTACTGTTGTCAAATGCAACATAAACGATAGTTTCAACACCTGCTGCCAATTCAATAAAAGATGTTGCTGTTCTAAATTTAAAATCATCTAACTTAGTTACCGTAGTTCCCTGAACAACATAAATGTCAACACTAGGAGCATCAGGACAGTTGTGAATCACCTGAACTTTGGCTGTTTGGGCATTCAAACCTAATACAGCCCCAAAAAGTAGGCTACCTAAAACAGTAAATTTTTTCATAAAATGTTACATTTAAAGTTAAACATGCAATTAGAACATGACATGTTGAAGAAAGTTTAATTTTTGTTAAACAAAATGTTGAAACAACAATTTGAAACAAAATTTTTTTTTGTACTTTTTAAAGACGATATTTTCTTATTCTCATTTCAACAACTGATAACTATTGTTTTAATTGTGCTTAAACACGGCAAAATAAGATAGTTAATGCAACATAGTTGAATTATACAATTCCTAGGGTTTAATCAGTGAAAAAAAAAGTTTAAGCAAATCAAAATTTCATTTAACAAAACATTTTAAAACAATTCAGTCATAGGATTCCAAAAAAGCTTTTCAAAATCAACCACTTTGTCATCAACCACAGAAACGTTTTCTTTTTCTAACAATTCTTGCATAAGCTCAGGAGGGTTGAAATGGAATTTTCCTGTTAACATTCCATTTCGGTTCACTACTCTATGCGCCGGAACATCAGGCATAGCGTGTGAAGCATTCAAAGCATATCCCACCATTCTGGCGCTTTTTCCTGTGCCTAAAAAATGTGCTATTGCTCCATAAGATGTCACCCTACCCTCCGGTATGAGTTTCACCACTTCATAAACTGACTCAAAAAAACTATTTTTTTCCATCTAGAAGCAATTTATGAATTATATGGCTTCCGAAAGCCTAAATATCTTTCAGGTGATAACAATATTTGTCAAAACAAATTTCAAAGGCTATTTTTGAAAATCAAAATTCAAGGTTTTGCCTGACACTTCAATTCTTTACCTCTCTTACGACGGAATGACAGACCCCTTAGGTCAATCACAGGTATTGCCTTATCTCACTTCACTATCCCGAAGGCAGTACAAAATCATCATAGTCAGCGCTGAAAAGAAATCAAATTTCGAAAAAAGAAAAAATAAAATAGATAGCATTCTAAAAGATTCTGAAGGAAACATAGAGTGGCATCCTATTAAATACACCAAAAAACCACCTATCCTTTCAACCCTATGGGATATTTTGAAATTGACAAAAAAAGCAAAAGAATTACACAAAATTCATCATTTTCGAATAATTCATTGCAGAAGTTACATTGCAGCGACTGTGGGATTCAATTTATCTAAAAAACTGAATATCAAATGGATATTTGACATGAGAGGTTTTTGGGCTGATGAACGAGTTGATGGAGGACTCTGGCCTCAAAACAAGTTCATTTATCGCTTATTATATCGTTATTTTAAAAAGAAAGAACTGCAATTCCTGAACCATGCAAATACTATTGTGGTGTTAACCCACAGTGCAGCAAAGGTGATAAAAACATGGAATCCTGAATTAGAATCTGCTTTAACTGTTATTCCTTGTTGTGTTGATACACAACACTTTACCCCCAGTAGAAACATAGAGTCAAAAGAAAAAGATTTTAAATTAGTTTATCTTGGTTCTATAGGAACTTGGTATTTGTTAGATGAAATGCTCGACTTTTTCAATTGCCTAAAATCAAAATTACCTAGCGCACGATTTTTAATTGTGACCACTGATGATGCTAAAATGATTTATGAAAAAGCAAAAACCAAAAGTATCAAATTGAGTGATATCGAAGTGAAATCAGCTGAAAGAAGTGAAATTCCGGAAATCCTGCAAAATTGCGACGCATCTATTTTTTTCATCAAACCTAGCTTTTCTAAAAAAGGCTCATCGGCGACGAAAATGGGAGAAATTTTGGCAATGAAACTCCCAATCGTAACCAACAAAGATGTAGGTGATCACCAATATCTATTTGAAAATTTCAAATGCGGAGTTCTTGTTGAAAATTTCAACACTGAAAGTTATCTAAAATCAGTAGATGAACTTTTAGTATTCATCGAATCAACACCAAAAGATTTGCTGAGAGAAACAGCGCAAAATTACTTTAGCCTTGAAAAAGGTGTTGAATTATATCACTCAATCTATCAAACACTTAGCATAAATTAATTAAAAAATTGAAAGTACTTATTCTATGTCCATATCCGTTTGACGAGGCACCTTCTCAGCGATTTAGGTTTGAGCAATATTTTGAAGTTTTAAAAGAGCATAACATTCAGTTTGAACAACATTCTTTTTTGAATGATTCAACTTGGAAAATACTTTATCAAAAAGGACATCACTTAAAAAAAACACAGGGGATTCTTTTCGGATTTTTAAGAAGATTAATAATTCTTTTTAAACTCCATCAATTTGATTTGGTATTCATTCACCGAGAAGCAACTCCTTTAGGGTTTCCTTGGCTTGAATTTTTAATTCGATTTGTTTGGAAAAAGAAGTTTATTTATGATTTTGATGATGCCATTTGGTTGCCTAACACCTCAAATGAAAATCAATGGATAAAATGGTTAAAATTTCACCAAAAAACCAAACTAATTTGCAAATGGGCTTGGAAAATCAGCGTAGGTAATGAATATTTAGCAGATTATACAAGGCAATATAATCAAAGAGTGATAATCAATCCAACAACGATTGACACTGAAAAAATGCATAATCCCCAATTGTATAAAAAGACTTTAAATACAAAAACCGTAATTGGATGGACAGGAAGCCATTCCACCATCACCTATTTAAATTCAATTCTGCCTATCTTAAAAAAATTAGAGCAAGAATTTGAATTTGAATTTTTAGTAATTTCAAATAAAAATCCGGAATTAGAACTTCGTTCATTCAAGTTTTTGAAGTGGAACAAAAACACCGAAATGGAAGATTTGTTGAAGATGGATATAGGATTGATGCCTCTCAGCAATGATGAGTGGTCAATGGGAAAATGTGGTTTCAAAGCCTTGCAATATATGGCTTTAGAGGTTCCGGCCATCGTTTCACCGGTTGGGATAAACACTCAAATAATTGACCATCAAATTAATGGATTCTTATGTGAATCAGATGAAGAATGGTTAAATGCTCTAGCTGAGTTGATAAGAAACAAAGAAAAGAGAGATCAAATGGGCAAATCTGCCAGAGAAAAAGTTATAAATCACTATTCTGTTAAATCAAACAGGGATAATTTTTTAAAAATTTTGGGTGATAATCCCTCAACATGAGGGATTTGAAGTTACTGCTAGATAGAATTTATTGAGAAACTTGATTTTCTGAACTTTTAATCAAGAAAATCCAAATTCCTAGTAAACAGGGAGTTAAACTAATTTAAGTAAAATTTTATTTCATTTTATGAATTCTAAAAAATAAATTAACCAAGTTTTTTGCGAATTCAAACATCATTAAGGGAAGAAATTATTTTTTCTCCCATTCTTTTTAAAATATAACTATTCAAATACCCTATTTTAAAAAAATTCATTTCACGGACGACAATAATTTACAATATGATTAGATATATTTTTAATCATAAAATACTCAAAATCGAGAGTTTCTATTAATAAATGATTTGAACCATTTTCATTTCAAAAAGAGTTTAGCTAACACTATAATTTCTACTTTTCATATTTTTTTCCAAATGCTGTGCTTAGGTTTTAGCTTTTGTCTTGAGAAATATTATTTTTGTGCGCGAAAAGTTCAGGACTGATAATCATTGATTTTTATGGCGTTGGAAGAAAAGTTAAGATACTCCGAAGAGGAACTCAAAGAGTTTGAAACTCTCATCAATGAGAAGTTGGACAAAGCCAAAAAAGAACTTTCTTATTTGAAAGAACTTTTGATGAAAAAAAATGATATGGGTACTGATGCATTCGTCGGAAATGTAAAAGTGTTGGAAGATGGTGCCGAAACCGCAGAGAAAGAAAATTTCAGCCAATTGGCAGGAAGACAGCAAAAATACATTCTTCAATTAGAAAATGCCCTGATCAGAATCAAAAATGGAACTTATGGCATTTGCATTGACACCGGAAAGCTCATACCGAAAGAAAGATTGAGAATTGTTCCACACACTCAACATTCTATTGAAGCCAAATTGGCAAGAGATAAATAATATTGTATTGGATTATTTACAAAACCATCTTGAATCTATCATTTTCTGTGCTGAAAAGCCGGTTTCTTTGGCAGATATGCAGTTATGCATGCAAGAAATGTTTGAGTCTGAAATTCCACTTGAGCACATTGAAAATGCTGTCAATCAATTGATAAAAAAATATGAAGGAGATGACTTTTCATTCGGAATTTTCAATATAGCCAACGGCTACTTGTTTTTGACAAAACCGGCTTATCAATCCAGTTTATCAATATTTTTCAAACAATCGAGTAAAAAGAGACTTTCACACTCCGCAATTGAAACATTAGCCATCATTGCTTATAAACAACCGATTTCAAAAACACAGATTGAACAAATCAGGGGCGTGAGTTGTGATTATTCTGTCCAAAAACTATTGGAAAAGGAACTTATTGAAATCAAAGGCAAATCTGATGCTGTTGGAAGACCTTTGCTTTATGGCACAAATGAGAAATTTCTAGACTATTTTGGTATCAACAAACTTTCAGACCTGCCTCAGCCTAAAGATTTTGCATCACTTGACAACGAAATAGGAAATCAAGGAGAATAATGTAATTAAATTTCTTTACAAAACAAATTCAGTTCTTGCATTATTTAGTTGAACAGTAGGAAAACCTAAACATTATTTTCCTACTGTTTCATTTGTTTTTGACAATTTAAACCCAAACATTAATTTCTAATCGGATTCGCAAAATGAGATATCAAATTCGAATCAATCTTTGTTAAAAAATTTAAAAATCTCCATAGCAAACACAATCGGGACAGCCAGAACCATCACAGAAATCCATTCATTGAATGTTATTGGCTCAATTTGCAATACATTTTGCATAAGCGGAATATGCATACTCAAAACGTGTATTCCTTGTGCTGCTAGCACACCGAAAAATAACAACCAGTTTCTGCTCAATGGAATCCTAAAAATTGAAGTTCTTTCAGACCTAACATTAAACGTGTGGAAATTCTGCAAAAACACAAACAACAGCAAAATCAAATCTCGGGCATGTGTTTCTTTCATTTGATTCACTTCAATCAGATAATACCAATAGCCAAAAACAATACTTCCCATCACTATACTAGAAACAAGCGACTGCCTAACCATCAGTTGATTAAATATTTTTTCGCTTGGTTTTCTTGGGGGCCTGCTCATTGCACCAGGCTCACCACCTTCAAATGCCAAAGAAACATCTTGAATTCCATTGGTTACCAAATTCAACCACAACAGCTGAACTGCCAGCAAGGGTATGGGCAAGTCTGCAATCACAGATGCCAAAAATAGAACAATTTCAGCAGCACCGGTAGAAACCAACAAATAAATCACTTTCCTCACATTGTCAAACGCAAAGCGACCCTCTTCAACACCTGAAACAATGGAATTGAAATTATCATCAGTTACAATCATTGAACCTACTTCCTTGGCCACATCAGTGCCTGAACCCATCGCAATGCCAATGTTAGCTCTTTTCAAAGCCGGAGCATCATTCACCCCGTCACCTGTCACCGCAACGAACTCACCTTTTTTGATTAAACTATCCACAATTTCCAGCTTCTGGCTGGGTGTAACTCTAGCAAAAACGGTGTGATTATAGACTAATTGATTAAAATCTTGTTCTCCTTTTTTCTTTGCATCGAGCAACTCCTTGCCTGAAACAGGTCTGTCGCCATCTTTTGCGATGCCACATTGTTTTGAAATCGTCAAAGCAGTTTCCGGATGATCGCCTGTAACCATCAAAACTTTTATTCCTGCATGTTTGCAATGTTCCACCGCGCTTGCAGCTTCAGGTCTCAATGGATCTAAAAATCCAACCAATCCAATCAATGTGAGCCCTTCAATGTGTTGACGCGCAAACTCAGTGCTGAAATCTTCATATTTATAATCCCCAATTGCAAATGCCAAAACCCTATATCCTTGAGCTGCCATTTCGTCAGCTTTTGAAAGAATGAATTCTTTGTCAATCGGCATCACCATTCCATTCAAACTCATGCCTGAACAATGATCCATCACCATTTCAACAGCACCTTTCATTCCCAATTGATATCCATCCTTGTTATCAAAAATAGCTGCTGAATATTTCAACTCAGATTCATATGGTAACAAACATACTTGAGGATTTTGCAAAATCATTTCAACAGGGTTGATACCTAACTTGAAACACATACCCAACAAAGCAACATCCATCGCATCGCCATGATTCTGCCACAAACCATCTTCAAATTTTAATTCTCCTTCATTTGCCAATGCTGCAATCTTGCAGAGTTGTTGAATTTCAAGACTTGAATTGAACCTGATTTCATTTGAGTGTTGATCCAAAACAGAACCTTCTCCATTGTATCCCTGGCCTGAAATTGAATAAAGATTGCCATTTGGTAAAAAAATGGTTTTAGCGGTTTGCTCGTTTATGGTTAGAGTTCCGGTTTTGTCACTGGCAATCACGGTGCAACTTCCCAAACTCTCAACAGAATTCAACCTTCTGACAATCACATTTCGTTTTGCCATTCTTTTTGTAGCAATTGAAAGTGCAACCGTCAGAGCAACAGGCAAACCCTCAGGAATGGCAGAAACAGCCAGAGCAACAACCAAAAAGA
>JBDNDT010000107.1:0-7713 GCA_046718985.1 Cytophagales bacterium | reverse complement strand
TATCTTTAAACGCTTGTACCCATTGGTGTATCAAGCGAAAATCGATACCATATTTCCCTTGCAACTGGCGGTAAGTTCCTCCGCCTGATAGATAATCTGCAATTACCCGTTCCTTTAAACTTTGATTGTAATGTTTCATTTTTCTTGTCCAAATTTAAGTTGATTTTTTGTCAACCTATTTCAGGACGAGACAGTCAAGTTTAAGGATTGAATCATTCATGTCATCAGAAACATAATCATTATATTTGGATTTTAAGTTTATGAATCCATGAGTGTTAAAATGATAAGTGATTTTATTATTTTTAAAATCAATATAACTTATACACTAAACCATCAAACCTAAAACAATCTTGCTTTCTAAACCAACAAAGGCGCAATCACCATGGCAACAATAGAAACCAACTTAATCAAAATATTCAATGAAGGTCCTGAGGTGTCTTTGAAAGGATCACCGACAGTGTCGCCCACCACAGCGGCTTTGTGAGGTTCAGAGCCTTTGTAATATAACTGACCGTTGATTTCAACCCCTTTTTCAAAGATTTTCTTGGCATTGTCCCAAGCACCTCCGGCATTAGATTGAAAAAATGCCATCATGACACCAGAAACTAAGACCCCGGCTAAAAAACCACCTAAAGCCTCACTGCCTAAAGCAAAACCGATAATCACCGGAGAAACAATCGTGAGTGTTCCAGGCAAAATCATGTGCCTGATAGCAGCGTTTGTAGAAATTTTAATACATTTTTCATAATCAGCTTCCTCAGTTCCCTCCATAATACCTTTGATTTCCCTGAATTGTCTCCTCACTTCTTGAACCATGGCATTGGCTGCATTGCCCACAGCTTTGATGGCAAAAGAAGAGAATAAAAAAGGAATCATTCCGCCTAAAAGCAAGCCTCCCAACACCTGTGCGTTGGCAATGTTAATCGCTTGCAAGCCTGTGGTGTTCATGTAAGCTGAGAACATAGCCAAGGCGGTCAAAGCTGCCGAAGCGATTGCAAATCCTTTTCCGATTGCCGCGGTTGTGTTTCCTACGGAATCCAGAACATCCGTTTTTGCTCTCACCTCTTTTGGAAGATGACTCATTTCGGCTATTCCGCCTGCATTGTCAGCGATGGGACCAAAAGCATCAATAGCAAGTTGAATGCCGGTGGTTGCCATCATTCCGGTCGCAGCCATCGCTACTCCATAAAGACCTGCTGTGCTGAAAGCCAAGATAATTCCGACAGCTAGTATAATCACCGGAATAGCTGTTGATAGCATCCCAACACTCAAACCTGCGATGATGTTGGTGGCTGCGCCGGTTTGGGATTGTCTAGCAATAAATAAAACCGGTGTAGAATTTTTCCCTGTGTAGTATTCAATCACTAAGCTCACTAAAGTACCAACACCTAAACCTATCAATATCGAATAAAAAATGTTGATGGAAGGATAATCTATGGTGTTGATGGTGATGATTTGATCAAATATTTGGTTCACAACAAAATAAGATGCAACGGCTGTGAGAATTACTGCGCCGAAATTCCCAATGTTCAAGGAGGTTTGAGGGTTACCGTTTTCTTTTACACGCACTAAAAACGATGCAACAATAGAAAAAATCAAACCGATTGCTGCAATGTAAATCGGTAACACAATAGCCGGGTTTACTCCAACAATTTCTTTTGCCATCGGGCCCACTGAAAGACCTAATACCATGGTGGCAAGGATAGTGCTCACATAAGATCCAAAAAGATCGGCACCCATTCCTGCAACATCACCCACGTTGTCACCCACGTTGTCAGCAATAACAGCCGGATTTCTTGGGTCATCCTCAGGAATTCCCGCTTCAACCTTTCCAACCAAGTCAGCTCCAACGTCTGCCGCTTTTGTGTAAATGCCGCCACCCACTCTGGCAAAAAGTGCTATGCTTTCAGCTCCCAATGAAAAACCAATCAACACTTCCAACACTTTCTTGATTTCCCAATCTCCTAAACCAAGATTTCCGGCATTTAAAAAAAGTAAAAACAAAACGCAAATACCAAGGATTCCCAAAGCAACCACATTGATTCCCATCACCATTCCTCCGGAAAATGAAACATCAAGAGCTTTTCTCAAACTGGATTTTGCTGCTTCTGTGGTTCTTACATTGGCTTTAGTTGCGATTTTCATCCCTAAAAAACCTGCTAAAGCAGAGAGCGCAGCTCCAATCACAAAAGCAACTGCAATCAGCCAATGTGAAGTTTCTTCTTCTGCCAAAACACCGATGATGACAGCCACACAAACCACAAAAATAGATAAAGCTTTGTATTCGGCTTTGAGAAATGAAATTGCCCCTTCAGCAATGTATCGGGCTATTTTTTTCATGGTGTCATCCCCGTCGGGTTGTTTACCAATCCACATTGATTTGAAGAAAGAAAAGGCTAAAGCCAATAGGGCTAAAAGAATGATGAGATAAATTTCCATGCGTGTTTTATTTAAGGTTTTGATATTTTGCGCCAATCTATCAAAAAAATTCATCATGCCAAAATATGTGAATAAACGAATTTTATGAACCGTAAATCAAAAATAGAAAACGAAAAGCCGAAGATTTGGTAAATTAAAAAAAAAATTATCTTAAAATGAAGAAAATTGTGTTGTTTGCGGTAGCTCTAGTTGCCTTAAATCTAAATCATATTTTTGCACAATGTTCTGCTTCAGTGGGAAGCGGAAGTGTTAATTGGACTGCATTGTCTTTCACCGGAACCGGATGTTCTCCATTGATTACAAACAATGGAACTTATGGAAATAACGTAACTATCTCCGGAATTGGAACAGGAGATGTATTGAATGTGAATCTTAATTTAACTATCAATGGTAATCTAACTATCAATGCCACTGGTTCAAACCCAACATTAAGAGTAAAGTCAGGATTCACCTTGTTTGTTAACGGAAATTTAGTCAATTCAAATAATAACGTCATCTTCTTCGTAGAAGAAAATGCCAAACTGATTGTTACAGGAACGTTAAATGGTAATAACAACAATACTTTTGGCGGAACAGGGTTGATTTCGGGTGGTACACTTGATTTGGGAAATGGAGCAGGCTGTGCTTCAGGTGGATGCCCTACTATTTCATTTCCAACATGCAATGCTGGAGGAACTTTTTGCAACACCAATAATAACCCTTCAGGATCTTCTTGCACTGGCTCTCAGGGCGGAACTATTTCTCCTTCAAATGCAACAATATGCAATAACACCAGTCCGGGTTCATTGACTCTATCAGGTCATAATGGTCTTATCATCAGATGGGAAAGAAGCACAAACAACAGTACTTGGACCAGCGTAAGCAACACCACTACAACCTATAACCCTGGAAATTTAACAAGCACTACTTATTTTAGAGCTGTAATTTCACCTTCCGGGGCTTCATGCGTGGCCTATTCATCTACCACCACTGTCACTGTTTCCTCAGCAGCACCCACCATTTCAACTCAACCCCAGTCATTGACAAGGTGCTTAGGTGCATCAGCATCATTTAGCGTAGTTGCGGCAGGTGCACCATCTTACACTTATCAATGGCGCAAAAATGGAAATAATATTTCAGGGGCTACTGCTTCAACTTACACCATTTCAAGCACTGTTGCCGGAGATTTTGGTGCAAACTATTCTGTTGTAGTGACCAATTCTTGTTCGGGCGGAGGTTCTGTGACCAGCAACAACGCATCACTGACACAAACTACATCCAACACCTGGTTAGGTGGATCGTCTTCTTGGGCAACAAGCTCAAACTGGTCGTGCGGAATTGTGCCAACATCTGCCATTGATGTGACCATTCCAAACACAGCAAATCAACCAGTGACGGCTACTTCTTCTTCAACGTCAGTAAAAAACCTTATCATTCAATCGGGTGCAAGTTTAACAACAGGCACATCTTCAATGATCACAGTCAGTGGAAACTTCAACAATAGTGGAACTTTCACATCAGGTTTGGTTTCTGCATCAAACTTTTCAGGCACGTTCACCAATTCAGGAACATTCAATTCAGGTGCATCCTCAGCATCGAATCTTTCAAATGGAATGACCAATTCAGGAACAGTTAGCCTTGGCGAAAATAGTGCATTTAATATTATTTCTGGAGACTTTGGCAACTCAGGAACATTCAACGGTGGAAATAATACGGCTATAAGCCTCACAGGAAATTGGACTAACACCGGAACATTCAACCCTTCAACCTCAAATGTGACTTTTAACATAGGATCAAACAGAACTTTAGTAAAAGCCAATAACACAGAAACCTTTTATAAATTGACTAAAAACGGATCCGCTACTCTAACCATTGGCGCAACTACAAACATGGCAATTGCAGCAGGAGGAAATATTGACGTTCAATCAGGAACATTTAATTTCAACTCCAGAACCGTAACCTTACGCTCTTCGTTTGATGGCTCCAGAAACGACAACACGGCATCTATCAGCAAAGTGAACGGTTCAATCACCAATGCAAGTAACCTAGTAGTAGAGCTTCCGGTTTATGCTTTTGCAGCATCAAGAATGTATTCTACTCCCGTGATCGGTGCTTCCATTCAACAATTCAGAGATAGTGTCAGAATTTCAGGACCTCAAGCAGGAGGATTTGATGCTCCATATTTAACCAATAACTCAACTTTCAGATATTATCTTGAAAACAAATCAACAGTTGTCAGTGCAGGTTTTGAACCTATATTGGATGCTTCGCAAACGCTTGTCCCAACCAGAGGTTATTCAGTGTTGTTTGCCTTTAAACAAAATGGAACTTCCATTAAAACTGAAACTACAAAAATCAATCTAAAAGGATCATTGATTCAAGGCAATCAAAGCTTCAATTTTCTCACCTATACACCCACCAAATCAAACGGTTGGAATTTGGTAGGAAACCCTTATGCATGCCCAATTGATTGGAATGCTGCCAGTGGTTGGTCAAAGACAAACATCAGCAATCAGATTGATATTTGGGATGCAAGCAAAGGTGCTTATATTTCTGTTGTAGGTTCTGTCGCATCTGATGGTAGAACCAATGGAAACATCATCCCAATAGGGCAGGCATTTTTTATCAAAGCAAATGCAAGTGCTCCAGTGCTACAAATCAATGAAAATGCTAAATCTTTAAGCCGAGGAAAGACTAATTTTAGAGAAGAAAAACAAAATCAATTTGTGTTTAAGGCAACAAATGGGGAAATGACTGATTATTCTAATCTTATTCTTTCAACCCAAGCTGATGACGATTTCTCTCTTGATGAAGATGCAGAAAAAAGACCCTCTGAATTTTCAATCTCTTCAATTGTTGGTGAAAAACATCTTTCTATCAATCAGCTGAATCAATCAGGTGGTTCAAAACTGGTTTCAATGTTGCTGGAAGCCGAAACTAGCGATGCAGTCAATTTGACATTGGAAGAAGCAAACCTAGAAGACTTTGAAGTCTTCACCAATCTGAATGGTTCATGGACATCATTAGGAATAAACCAAAATTTGAACGTTGAGTTAACAAATGGCAAGAAAGCATTTGATGTACTAATCGTCTCAAAAACAACCTCTTTGGCTGATGCTTTAGAAGAAATTAACTTTGGGGTTTTTCCTAATCCAACCAATAATGGTCGAGTTAATGTTTCAAACTTGAAAGGAGGAGAAAGAATTGTACTAAGAGATTTATCAGGAGTTGAAATCATTAGTCAAAACAACGGCATGAATAACATAGTAACATTGAATGTTGAATCTTTAAAACTTTCAGGCATCTATATCTTGGAAATCAAATCTCAGAAGAATAGTCATATTCGGAAGGTTGTATTTAAGTGATGAAGTATTTATGATTTAAAGAATGCCGATTTTATGTTGGAAGTCGGCTTTCTTTTTAAATCAAATAAAACTTTAGGAGTTTATTGCCGGATTCTTTAAACAAAACTTCTTGGCTTTTTTTTATTTATCAAGCCTTAGCTTAAATTTGTATTTAAATCATTCAAAATCTTGATAAATGGGAAAAGGTGACGTAAAAACCAAAAAAGGTAAAATCTGGAGAGGTTCATTCGGAAATTCCAGAAAAAGAAAAGCTGTGGTGAAGTCTTTTACAGCTCCCGCTGTTGAAGTTCAAGTTGAAAAAGAAGCACCCAAGAAATCCACTAAAAAGTAAAAAGATAAATCAAGGCGAGAAATTTCTCGCCTTTTTTTAATCTATCATTCCGGCTGCAACCGTTTCATTGGTGAATTCATCAACCAAAATGAAACTTCCGGTGTTTCTGTTTTTATGATAAGAGTCAAAGCAGATTGGAGATGCTGTTTTGATACTCACTTTGCAAATATCATTCAGGCTCACATTTTCGACATTTTCTTCTTGAGCTAATGTGTTTATGTCCATTTTGCTCAATACGTTTTTCACCACACACTTCACTTCTTTGCTGGTGTGTCTGAGCAAATATTTTCCGCCAATGTTCATTTTCTTTTCAGTGAACCAACAAATCGTTGCTGTCAGTTCTTGACTCACCTGAGGTTGGAAACCAGCTTTTGCAATCATGTCACCTCGGCTGATATCAATTTCATCTTGCAAAGTCAATGTGACTGACATTGGAGGATAAGCCTCTGACAATTCTTCGCCAAAAAAGTCAATAGATTTAATTTTCGATTTCTTTTCTGATGGCAATACCACAATTTCATCACCCGGTTTGAAAACTCCTCCATCAACTCTTCCGGCATAGCCTCTGTAATCATGGTATTCATTCAACATGGGTCTAATCACCAGTTGAACAGGAAATCTTGGGTGATTAAAATCCAAATCTTTTTCGATTTGAACATTCTCTAAGGTCTCCAACAATGTAAAACCATCATACCAAGTCATGTTTGTTGACCTGTCAACTACGTTGTCGCCCAACAAAGCACTAATGGGAATAAATTGAATATCAGGAATAGACAATTTTTTTGAAAACTCTTGATAGTCACTTTTGATTTTTTTGAAAACTTCTTCGCTAAAATCAACTAAATCCATTTTGTTGATACACAACACCACATGTTTGATTTGCAACAATGAAGCAATGAAACTGTGCCTGAATGTTTGTTCAACAAGTCCATGACGAGCATCTACTAAAATGATGGCCAAATTAGCTGTGGATGCCCCGGTGACCATGTTTCTGGTGTATTGTATATGTCCCGGTGTGTCAGCAATAATGAATTTTCTTTTCGGGGTGGCAAAATAACGATATGCAACATCAATAGTGATTCCTTGCTCTCTTTCAGCCCTCAAACCATCTGTCAACAAGGCAAGATTTACATAGCCATAACCCCTGTTTTCAGATGATTTTTCAATAGATTCCATTTGGTCTTCAAAAATAGACTTTGAATCATAAAGCAATCTTCCTATTAATGTACTTTTTCCGTCATCAACGCTTCCTGCAGTGGTGAAGCGCAACAAATCCATATCCAAATAATTCTGTGTAGAAAATTCAGTGTTTTCTAATGTTGTCATTTCCATTCAATGATTAAAAATATCCTTGTTTTTTTCTATCTTCCATGGCTGCTTCCGACCTTTTGTCATCAGCCCTTCCGCCTCTTTCTGTCACCCTTGCTGAGGCAACTTCTTGAATGATTTCGTCTAAAGATGAGGCATATGACTCAACCACACCTGTGCACGACATGTCACCGACAGTTCTGCAACGGACAATCAACATGAAACCAAAGGTCGTCATCCACCCGCACGATTTCTTCCGGGTTAAACAAAATGGCATCCTGAGCCAAAATC
>JBDNDT010000106.1:0-7744 GCA_046718985.1 Cytophagales bacterium | reverse complement strand
GGGCAATTTCCACAGCGTTAATCATTGGTTTAGCCATTGCAGGTATGGGTTGTTTTATGTTTTTCCCGGCAGCAGAAATCAAAATTTATGGATTTTTCTTGTTTTCTTTATTTGTGCTTGCCTCCGGAATCACCATTTTACAAATTGCAGCCAATCCTTATGTAGCCATTTTAGGTTCACCCGAAACAGCCTCAAGTCGCTTGACCATGACCCAAGCATTTAATTCATTAGGTACTTTTTTGGCTCCATATTTTGGTCAAATTTTGATTTTATCCCCTCACATAGACACAGAACGAATGGATGAATTCACACCTTATGAATTAGAGATGTTTTTAAGCAACGAGGCTAAAAGTGTTCAAATGCCTTATGTTGGTTTAGCTTTAACTTTGTTGTTTCTAGCGTTTATGATTTTTGTGGCTAAACTTCCAAAATTCAAAACCAACAATACGATGTCTTCCAATGAAAAATTTTCATTCTCATTGGTGGCGAGGAAATATCCACATTTAATTTTTGGAGCAATAGCCATCTTTATGTATGTTGGTGGTGAGGTCGCAATCGGCAGTTATATTGTTAATTTGTTGGGTGAAAGCAACATCAAAGGCATGTTAGAAAAAGACGCTGCCGGTTATCTACCTTATTATTGGGGAGGTGCAATGGTTGGACGTTTTGCAGGGGCTTATTTGCTCACAAGATTCAAACCATCACACATACTAGCTTTTTGCACCACAATGGTTTGCTTATTGCTTTTGCTCACCATCAACACCAACGGAGATGTAGCCATGTATTCTGTGATTTCTATCGGACTCTTCAACTCCATCATGTTTCCTGTTATTTTCACTTTGTCTATTGATGGTTTAGGAGACCACACCAGCAAAGCTTCTTCCATCTTGGTGATGATGATTGTGGGTGGTGCAGTGATGCCTTATGCTCACGGCATGTTGGCTGACATCAAATCCATAGGCATCCAAAAAGCTTTTATTATCCCCTTGATTTGCTATGCTTATTTGGTATTTTTTGCTCTTAAAGGATATAAAAGAAAAGCTGTTTTAGAAATACTTTAGAACAAATCAAAATATTTTTTTTAAAAAAACACCAAAATTATGGTGTTTTTTTGTGTTTTCTTTTGAAAATGGATTAAAAATTAGGAATATAGCTCCAAATATTTCATAACACTTCCCCACTATTTTGAAAGCAAAGCTTATAATTTCATTCTTACTGCTCTTCTTTGGTGCTTTAAGAGGACAAATTACTGTTAATTTAGACCATGGTCAACATTTTGATCTCACCCAAAAAAACGCAATCTTCTATATAGACAGTGCTAATACTTCTTTTGACTCTCTAATTTGGAACCCTCAAAACTATACCTTTTACAAAAACAATAATGATTTATTGATTTATGACCAAGAAGAAAAATGGTATTGGTTAAGGTATGAAATCAAATCAGATGGTCCAAACAACTCAAATTGGATTTTAGAATGTTACAACCCCACAATTGACAGCATTTATGCTTATTGGTTTTATGAAAATGGACTATATGTTCAACAATTCATTTCAACTCAACAGAACTTCTATGATCAAAAAATTCAACACAAAAACTTGGTATTCCAAATGCCAAAAGATTTCAATAGAGGTTTGCTATTTATCAAATTAAAAAACAAAGTACACGCCAACATCCAAATAAAACTTAAAAAAACTGAGTTTTTCTTGAATTATGCTCTTAGAGAATATTTGATTCTCGGGATTTTTTATGGTTGCTTAGCAATTGCTGTTTTGTTCAATATTGTGTTGTTTTTAAATTTTAGAAATTGGGCTCACTTCATTTACATCGTTTATGTATTGAGTGTAGGGTTTTATTCCAGCACACTTGATGGAATTGGATTTCAATATTTATGGCCATCTAAACCTGATTGGAATGATTTTATCTATCAGATTTCTCATTTCTGGGTATTGACTGTTTTTTCAATTTATTTCGTGGTCTTTTTGCAGGTTTACCAAAGATATAAACCCATTTTTTACTTTCTTATTGTTTGGTATTTATCGAGAGCTGTGATTTTCACTCTCCCCAAAATCAATGATGTTGTCGTAAATGAATTTTTGTTTTTTGATAATATTCCATATTTCTTAGCCTTTGGCACAAGCATATTATCATTTTTAAATGGCTACAAACCGGCAAGATATTTTATTTTAGCATTTTCTTTCCTCACCCTGAGTTTTGTAATTCATTCGTTACGAGTTGCTGATTTCCTTCCTCCCAATGTTCTAACAACTTATGCTTTAAATTTTGGATTAGTTTTTGAAATCTTTTTCTTGTCTTTGGCATTGAGTGATTATCTTACAAGAATAGCTCTGAAAAGCTTCAAAGCCTTAAAAGAAACCAAAGAACTCAAAGAAAAAATTGAAATTCAATCGAAAACACTTTCATTGCAAGGTGAATTTCTCAAAGAAAAAACAAAAGATTTCGAAACATTGCTATATAGAATCTCACATGACATCCAAGGCCCTGTGAAAAGAATTAAAGGATTGATTAACCTAGCTCTAACTGATGAGCAGAATTCATCAGAGTATGTCAACAAAGTTGAACCCAACATCAAAACACTTGAAAATATATTAAAAGATCTAGTCACCATTTCGAATTTGAATAGAAAAACAAAGCTCGACATTAAACCTTTAAATTTATTAACTGAAATCGAAAGTATTATCGAATCTGAAAGAAAATTGCTGGATAACCAAAATATCAACATAAGAATAAACACCCAAACTGAAATTGAGTTCTTCACTGACCCGAATTACCTAGACCCTGTATTCTGTAATTTATTCAACAATGCAATTAAGTTTCAAAAATCAGACAATCCCGAAAAAAGAATTGACCTAAAAATTGTCGTCAATGAAGAAAAAATGGAATTTGAAATCAGTGACAATGGGATAGGCATATCCAAAGAAGAGTTGAAAAATATTTTTGATATTTTTTATAAGAAAGGAGAAACATTAGGTCATGGGCTCGGATTGTTTATCGTAAAATTGTCTGTTGAAAAACTCAATGGAACAATCGAAATTGAATCTGAAACTGGAAAAGGCACAAAAGTGAAAGTTTCAATCCCTAATATGAAACCTAAAAACCAAGGTTAGTGAAATTATTTATTTCAAAAAATCGTACTTCCTAGCAAAAACTTCGTACTTCAATATGTAATTAAATTCTCATGAAAGAAAAACTGATGTTGCCTGAAAAAACTTATGAAAAAAGTGTTGTAGTTGTGACAGGTGGTGCAACAGGTTTGGGCAAATCAATGGTTGAAGCTTTTCTTCATCTAGGTGCGAAAGTTGCCATTTTGAGCAGAAAAGAAGAAAACCTAAAAAAAACAAGAGAAGAGCTATCTGCATCCACGAATGGCAATATCGAATATTTCATTTGTGATGTCAGAGATTATGCACAAATAGAAACAGCAATAGCTAACATTGAAAAAAAATTAGGAATACCTACGGTGTGGGTAAACAATGCTGCAGGCAATTTTGTGAGCCCGACAGAGAGATTAACCCACAAAGCCTTTGACATTGTGGTGGATATTGTGCTGAAAGGCACTTATAATTGCACATTGGCGATGGGGAAAAAATGGATAGAAAAGAATCTGGAAGGTGTTTTTTTAAATATAGTTACTACTTACGCCTCAACAGGTAGTGGCTTTGTTGTTCCATCAGCATGTGCAAAAGCAGGTGTTGAAACATTAACCAAGAGTTTAGCAGTTGAGTGGGGACGATTCGGAATCAGAAGCAATGCCATAGCCCCTGGACCTTTTCCAACTGAAGGAGCTTGGTCTCGATTGTTGCCACCACCTGTTCAACCTCTTTTTGACCCCAAATCAAAAATTCCTTTGAAAAGATTTGGCAACCATCACGAACTGGCAAATTTAGCCACTTATTTGTGTTCTGACTTCGCAGCTTATATCAACGGAGAAACCGTTGTGATTGATGGTGGAGAATGGCTGCAAGGAGCAGGTGAATTCAACGGATTCCTGAAACTGAACAAAGAAAACTGGGATGATATTGAAAGAGCGGTGAGAGGAAACAAATGATTTCCATTTTGAAACATTTTGGTAAATTTCCGGAATGATTTCTCAACTCAAAGTTTTCAAGAATAGACTGTCTGACTTTTCGGGTGCTAACAAATCCATAGTTCAAAAGAGGCTCAGAAGAAATCAGGATTTAGACTGGTCAGAACTGAATTTCTTAAACGGAGTTTCATGCTTTGACTTGTTGAAAGATTTGATTTCAGGAAAAGAGTCTGTCGTCATTTGCAAAACATCTGACCCCAGAGATGCTAGCACCAACTTGATGAGCTCAAAAATCAGGCTCATCTACAGACAAACTCAATTGATATTTCAAGAACGTGGAACTTATGACCTTAAATTAGGATTCCCATTTGTTCATGGTAAATTCAATTCAAGTCAATCTTTGAGATGTCCTTTGCTGTTTTTTAATTTAAATCTTTCAATAGAAAATGATTCTTGGACGCTGAAACAAACACAATCACCAAACTTCAACCCCGTTTTTTTGAAAGCTTATTGCTTTCATTTTCAAAAAAAACTCATTGACTTTGATGTCGAACTCGAACACAATGATTATAAAGCCTTCATTGTTAAACTGATTCAATTATGCGAAAAAATCAACTTGCAACTCAGATTCAGCAGGGAAATCTTTGAAGAAAAAATCCACCCTTTTGAAAATTTCCAGAAGAATGAATTAGAGCTAAAATATGACATAGGTTTGATGAATGTGGTGAATGAAGCTGTTTTAGGGCTTTATCCCTCAAGCTTAGCCCAATTGGAAAAAGATTATGAATGGCTCATCGAAAATAACCCCTTCGAAAGCATAGAACATCTTTTTCTTTCAAAACAAAGAGATTTAAAAAAGTTCAAAGAAGAGCATGCCATTTATCCCTTCGACATTGATTCAAGTCAGGAAGAAGCTCTTTTGAAAATCAAATCAGGGAATTCCATTGTTGTTCAGGGTCCTCCGGGAACAGGAAAATCACAACTCATTGCAAACTTAATGGCAGATTGCATGGCAAACGGGATGACAGCACTCTTGGTCTGTGACAAAAAAGTGGCACTCGATGTAGTTTATCAAAGACTTCAAAAGAAAAATCTAGACCAATTTCTTGCCGTCGTGCATGATTATCAAATTGACAAAACATCATTATTTAAAAAAATAGCCCAAAACATTCATCAAATAGATGAAATCAAAAACTCATACGGTCACTTTTCAACCATTCAATTGGAAAGAGACTTCAACTTTTGCTCTCGAGAGATTGACAACATTTGCAATGAATTGCAAAAACACAAATCAGCATTGTTTAATGAGAAAAAATTTGGAATCAGCCCTAAAGAACTTTATCTGACATGCCAAAAGAACTCTATCCTTCTAAACCCTGATTACCTTGAAAATACCACCTTAGAAAACTGGTTGAAACTTTCAACCATTGCAAATTATTGGTTTCAACTGCAAGAAAAAATCATAAAAACTGCACCACTTTGGTGTGAAAGAAAAGCTTGGCCGGAGCATTTTGTAACAACACCTTCTCAAGTGATTGATGTTGTTGAAACTTGGCTTCACTTTTTTCTAGATATTCCTGAACCTCACAGGAATATCAATATTCTTCACTCAACAGTGCAACTTCACCTTGAGTTTGCAAAAATCATTCAATTATTAAAACACACCGAACTCAGTCACATCGTTCAAAGTGTTCATTTCAACAAAACCAAATTGCAGTCACTTTCAAAATGGGTTGCTGAACTTAAAATAAATATCGCTCATGACTTGCAAATCCTTGAAAAGGAAGCAATCATTGATGCTATTAAATTGCTGGACTTATATCATTCTCAAGCACACATAAAACGTTTTTGGATTAAAACTTTCAATCCTGAATTGAGAAAGGTTGAAAAATTATCAACCCATTTATATGGAAAAAACAAACTGCAAAAATTTCATTCCGAATTAAAAAGGATGAAGGAATTTCATGATTTCTGTGACAATCTTGAAATTTTAGAAGAGCAAAATCGCTCAATTGAACATTTGGAAAATATGCTTTCAGATGCAAAAAGCTTGTTAAATTCAGTTTTAAACTTAAAAGATTGGGGATTCAAAAAGAATGATAAGCCTTCTTTTATGCTTCAAAATGCAACGTTTTGGAACAACACCATAAATAAGTTCACCAATATTTATCCAAAATGCAAAGCATATTTCGATGACGATATCCTCGACAATTTCAACAGCCCATTTTGCCAATCTCTTACAGAGCAAATTGAACAATCCTTTGACCTGATTATTGAGCAAAACCGAATTGAAAACAGCCTTAACAGAAATGAAATTGAGATTTTAAAAACTGTTTTTGAAAGCCAATCAGAATTCTCTGATTTCGGAAAAACAGTGTTGAATTCCATAAAACTCACTGCCATTTCAATTTTAGAAAAAAACCATCCTGAACTTATAGGTAACATCAACGGAAAAATTGACTGGCTTGAATCAGAACTCAAAAGGTTAATGGAAATCAAAATGAAAATCTCATTAGAAATTGCACAATTTAAAGCCGGAGAAGAAACATATAGAGATTTTAAAAAAAACAGACTTGGAAATAATATCACTTACAGAGACCTTTTACACGAATGCGAAAAGAAAAGAAAGCTCTTATCCATCAGACAATTAGTCGAAAAACATTTTGACAGCCTAAAAAAAATAGTCCCCTGTTGGGCGGTTTCACCTTCAACAGCATCTGCCATTTTCCCTATCCATCAAATTTTTTTTGACTTGGTTATTTTTGATGAAGCTTCTCAATGTTTTGCAGAAGAAGCCTTGCCCATTATTTTTAGAGCCAAACAATTAGTGGTGGTCGGAGACATGAAACAATTGCCACCCAACACACTCTATTCCATGCGAGACGATAATCTGGAACTTGAAGACATTGACCTTCAAATTGATTCGTGGCTTGCTCTTTGCCAAAGATATTTACCCAATTTGATGCTCAAGGGACATTATCGAAGTCAGCAGGTGGAATTGGTTTCATTCTCTAATCAACATTTTTATGACCAAAAACTTCAACTCATCCCTGAGTTTGAAGCATCTAAAACGAAGTCAAATGCCTTAAAATTTGTGCACATAGAATCCGGTATTTGGGAAAATAACAGCAACTTGGCAGAAGCTCAATGGATTGTTGAGCACCTCATCAATTCGCTTCATACAAACCAAAACAACCAAAGTTTCGGAATCATCACCATGAATTTTCATCAACAACAACTCATTTGGGAATTGCTGGAAGAAAAAGCTTCATTGTTGAAAATAAATTTGAACACCGATAACTTTTTTATAAAAAACCTCGAAAACGTTCAAGGTGATGAAGCTGATCATATCTTCATTTCTCTGGCTTATGCTCGAGACAAAAAAGGGCAAGTGAGGGCAAATTTCGGTTTGCTCAACCAAGAACAGGGCGCCAATCGCCTGAACGTTTGCATCACCCGAGCTAAGAAATCCATGACCTTGATATCCAGTCTATTGCCACATGAAATACCTTTTGAAAACGCTAAAAATCAAGGTCCAAAATTATTAGCTGATTTTGCCTCTTTCGTATTTCAATATTCAAATCAAGTTTTAAACACCATTTATCAAAATCCAAATACACCAATACCTACATCCTACAAAGTTTCTTTGAAAAATGAACTGTTAAAACTACCGAATTTCAGACCTTCAACATTTGCTG
>JBDNDT010000105.1:0-7749 GCA_046718985.1 Cytophagales bacterium | reverse complement strand
ATCAACACCAACACCCAAAATTTTAGAAATTTCAATATCTGACATACCACTTGCTCTAAATGCCAAAACACTCGCTTTCAAGATGTCTTGAGCTTTATTTAAAGCTTCTTCTTTTAGCTTTCTTTCTTCTTCTTCCCTAGCTTTAGCCTCTTCTTCCCTAGCTTTAGCCTCTTCTTCCCTAGCTTTAGCCTCTTCCTCCCTAGCTTTTGCTTCTTCTTCTCTAGCTTTAGCTTCTTCAAGTTGGCTGTTCTTTGAGGCTAATTCAAGCTCGGTCTTGGCTCTTTCTTCCCTCGCTCCTCTTTCATAACTGCTGCCTTTCAAGGTGATTTCTGTGCTCACATAATCCCAATACTTTTGGTATTGCTCCAATTCCAATTCTGTAAACGAACTTTCCATCAAACAATCCAAGGCCTCTTTGATTTCAGGTTGAGAGGATAAATCTTTAGAGACTTTATCGACCTCAACATTTCCATCTAATTCTTTCAAAAACCTTAGCCATAAAATGTTCAGTCGTTTTTGAACGATATCCTTGGGTTGGAATTTTTGTAATTCGATGAAAACCATCTCCAGACCCTCGATTTTCATGTGGGTGTCATGGTTGCAAACTAAGGTATAGTGATGGTAAAACTCTTTGGTTTCAGGCTCAAAATTCTCATTGACAATGTTCAAGGAATAAACAGGTTCTAACAGCCTGTAATCCTTTTTCACTTTGAGTTGAGAAACATAGCTTTTGGCTGAGTTAAAAAGTACTCTTTGTTTGAAACCATCAGTCCAAAGCATCTGCATCTCTACAATAAACTGCCTTCCTTTTTTGTCTTTGCACCTCACATCAACGATGGAGTTTTTGAAAATAGGCACAATAGGTACTAAATCTGAGGGTAGATATTCAATGCTTTCAATCAGTGCGTCATCCTCAAGAGGCAAAAGAGAGTTCAAAAAGCTGATGGTCAGATGAGGATGAGTACCAAAAATCTTTTTGAAAGTGAGGTCGTTCTTTGGATCGAGATAACGCATCTGTTCTTTTTGCAAATTTAGGGAAAATTAGAATTTAACTCAACTTGCAAATAATGAGTCATTGATATAAACTTGACTGAAATTTATAACCCTCTTTTTAATTTTATGGATTTGTTACATCTATTAACAATGCCCAAAACCTCTAAATTCTATCCAACTCCTTTTCATAAAAAACCAGCCCAACTCTATCAATATGTTCTAGTAAATCATTATTTTCTATGTTTTTTTGAATTGACAAGTCATTTTTGAAAGGCAATAGCAAGTTATCTAATTCATTATCTATTTTTAGTTTTAAGCTTAAATCAAGGTATTCACCTTGCATTGAAATGTCAATATCAGAATTAAACCGATGTTTTCCCATTGCCCTTGAACCATAGATGATTACAGATTTTATTTCTAAATACTCACCCAATTTTGTTGATATCACTTTCTTTAAGTCCAAATTACATGATTAATTGAACATTTTTCCTTGCTCACCATATCTTATGCTTTCCATTCTGTGATGAAACGATTAAAATGCAGGTAAGTAATCATTTATTATTTTTTGGAAAATATCTGTAGCAGTTGCCTCATCATAAGTATGAGATGTTTCATTCCTGCTTTTAATCATCTCCATCCAAACTTCTCCATTTTCAATAATCCCCATAGAAAAGCCTTCTCTAGTAGCATCTCTTGAACCTCTGATTTCAGGATTTCCTTGAAAAGCAGCATAATCCTTAATCACATTCCAAGCTAATTCATGAGTAAACTCAAAACTTTGTATCAGTCCTTGTTTAATCAAATTGCAATGAATGTGATTAAAGTTTTCATCTTTTTTAAGATGGTTATTTTCAAGGTGGTTGAAATTCACAAATCTAACGCTCTCATCAAGCTTTTTAATTGCTTTATTAAAATTTCTTAATCGTTGGTTCCAACGAATGTCTAAATCACTCATTAAGTTCAGTTTTGTTTAAATTATGATTTGCAGACTAAAAATACAATTTTTAGATTTTATTTAATAAAGTCCATCATAAGCTCATAATCCATTTCTAGAACACAAGTCAATTATTCTCTTCAAGCCTTTAACTAAATCAATATCCCTAATTGTTTTTAATCTCTCGTTTTGATTTTAGTGATTTGAATGAAATTATCACCAAACAATTTGCTTTAACTGCTAAAAATCTAAATGTTTTTTAAGCAAAAATCACCATTTAATCTTTCATGATTTAAGACAATGTTTGAATTACTTCTTGAACTTAGACAAATACTATTTATCCTTAACTTATACATCAGAAAATCAGTTATTTGTGATTCATAATAACAAACAAATCATTTCTACAATTCAAATTTATCACCGCTTAGGACATCATTCATTTTTATCAATATTTCACAAGGTATTTGTGTTTTTTAAGCGCAATAATATGCTTGTATCTGCCTGATATACAAGTGTTTGCTAAATTTTTTTTACTTCAAAACTCTTGCTTTGTAATTTATTTTAGTGGAATTTTGCAAAATAAAATTAGTAAAGTGCAATCAACATAAAATGCATTATAAATTATTACATACGATTTTGCTTGCGATTTCACTGTTCAATTCTGTTTCAAGCTTTGCCCAAGATAGCATAACAACGGATAGCAAGCTCAAAAAAACAACTTGGATTGAATCAGAAATTGATCAATTGCCTGAGTTGTTCAAGAATTTTACTATTGGTGGTCAATTTAGAAGTATATATTACCATAGAAATATTCAAAATTATCTTATAGAGGGCAGTGGTGCAAAACAAGTTCATTCTATGGGAGATTTTTATCGTGAACCTTTGGTGATGCTATATCTGGGAGGTCAAATTAACTCAAAAATCTCAGTAGGAACTGACTTGTATATTGGAAATGAGTTTTTCAACATTGACCCAAATCGTTCAACAGATGGTGATTCTTTAAGCTTGAATTTAGGAGTTAATTTTTCAGGTCAAATTCAAACTGAGCAAGGAACTTTTGGTCTCACAGCAGGTGGAATTATATGGCATTCACTCTCAGCATTCACCATGGGTGCTTATCAAAATAACTATAACCGATTTTCCATTTTTGAAAGGAATCCTTGGGAGCCTGTAAAGAAGGGTGCTGTTAAATATCGTACATTTTTCAACGAAGGAAAAATCATGCAAGACAGCCGTTGGGCTAAACAAGCATTTCAGGGAGTTTTATTGGAAGGTTTCCAGATTAGCAAAACAGCTTCATTTTCGCTGCTTTATGGAAAAACCATTAACAATGGTGGTGCAGGTAGTTTCGTGCAGCGATATCTTCCCAATTCATGCTTGGGATTCAAGTTGGGAAATGATTTTTCAATTGGAACCATTTCTTTCAATTCATTCAATAATAAAACTGTTATCGACAGCATCAAATTGAACACTACAGCTTTTCAGGTGCACAGTTTAGAGCATCAATTAGAATGGAAAGGTTGGAAATTCATGGGAGAATGGGGATTAGGAAACTACAGAGGTGAAAACTTTACTACTGATTTCAGCACTGCTTTTCAACAAAAAATCACTACTCCTCAAATACTCACTTTGATTCCTTTGGAATTTGGATTCTTTAGAATTGGAAAAAACTTGGTAAACATCAACTCTAATGTATTGAACACCACCATTCTGGAAGCTAACACAAATTTTTCGGGAAATGCACCCGGTTCTATGTTTCCTTCTGCGAGTCCGATAACAGAAATTGGTCAATACACCAACAACAGGCAGGGTTTTGAACTCAACACTGAGATTGATTTGGGAAGTGTGAAAATTGGTTTAGGAAATTCGATTTCAAGTGAGATTGAACAATCAGGGAAAAGTATTTCTTACAGTCACAGAGTGAATGCTTTGGCCATGTCTAGGATTTACAACTTCTCTTGGATGCCGGTTCAATATGGATATCACAATAATTACAGTTCTTTTTTCAGAGGCTATTATCAAACATTAGATATCACTGACACCACTGCTGATGGAAGAGCACTGTTTTTAAAACACTTCAACACCTTTGAGGCCCATGTGAAAGCAAGAACTGTTTTTTTGGGCAAACCACTTTATGCCAATTATTTGGGTTCAATCAACACGGTTGGAAGTAAATTACAATTAGCACCTATATCCACTCCCGGTTCTTATCTAAACTTACAATACCACGAATCTGAGGCCTTCTGGGCTTTGCATAGAAAATTTACAGCATGTTTTTATCTGGGACTTCAAACTGCAAAAGGTGGCAACAAAACCGAGAAAGGAGATATTCTCAGTAATGATTCTTTTCTTCCAAACCATCAAATCACCACTGCTTGGGGCTTAGGAGCAGATTGGTATTGGTCAGAAAACTTGGCTTGTTTTGTTCGTGGCAGATGGATGGACCAGCACAACAATACTTTCAGCAACGACCACTATAAAGGTTTTGAACTCACAATTGAAATTAAAGCCCTGTTCTAAAAAATGAAATTTGAAAAAATGTCAAATAAAATGAAATACATAGTAAACCTTCTAGCGATTTTGAGTATCAGTAGCCATGTTTTTGGGCAACTATCGGGAAACAAAGTTTCATTCTCAGGGGCAGGAAGAGCTTTTCTGAATCAAAGTGATTTGATGGGTGAAGCAGTTGAAAGTGACACCACCAATCCACGTTCTGCCAACGGCGGACATACCTTGATTGATGTGGGCATCAACATCAAGCCCAATGAAAAAACATTGTTGCATACCACTTTGCGTGCCAGGAATGAATTTGGAGGCTTTTATGGCTCAGGAGCTCAGGTAAGAGTGAGACAAATTTATCTTCAAACTTTGATTGCCAAAAAAGTGAGTTTTAAAATTGGCGACCTTGACTTGAAACAAAATCAACACACACTTTGGAACAATATTCAAGATGGCGTGGTGAATGAATCAAAAGCTTTTTCAAATTTGAGAGATGTGGTGAACTATGAAAATTTTTATTTCAACCAACCTACTTGGAGGTTGAAAGCAGCCCAGTTTTCAAGTGCGTGGAGAATAGGGAAATGGATTGACACTCTCCAAGCCAATTCTTTTATAGCATCATTAAGAAATGCAGGAGTTAACCCTGCAAGATTCAATGCAGGAGCAAGTGTGGGCGTTAAAAACAACCAATACTTCAATTTTAACCTTCACCACAACCACACTTTTGAAGCTCAAGCTACCTCTCTTTCAACAGAAAAGACGAGCAATTTTGTCAATGCTTATGATTTAACATTGTCACTGCCAACCTCTAGTGGTGCTTTTTCTTTGGTCAACCAATTAGCTGTTTCAAATTTTAAACATCATAATATAGATAAAACTGAACTTAATGGTTATGCTCTTGACTTGGGTCTTAAATGGGAATCAATGAAAAAAACTTGGACTAATCAACTCTCTTTCAAGCAAAATCACCATCAATTCATTAGCGCAGGTGCACAAACCAGAAGATGGAATCCACAGCTTAATAACGAACTCTTTTCCAAAATGGGAAATGATAACCAAACAAGAGCAAGCAATTTATGGGATTTTAACCGTGATTATCAGTTGTTTAATCGTATGATTTCGCCCGAATTGATGGCTTATAACCCCATTTACTCATTGGTCTTGCCATTTGAAGATGCAACACCAAACAGACAAGGCTTGGTTTTTGAGTCCGTTTATCAATCAAAATCAGAGGTATTAAATTTCTTCTCTAAATCGGCCGTTTTGAACAATTTTGTTGGAGAAGGAACTGAATTGCAAAAACAATTTTACTATGTTAAGTCTGGTTTGAAACTATCCATTAACAAATGGTTGAAGACAGAAAAAGACTTTGCCGTTCTCTTGGGGCATAAGTTTGAATCAAGTAACAGAGGTGGTCGAGATTTTGAAAAAATAAACTTTCAAACACAGTTTTTTGAAGCCGGCTTAGATTATGAGTTTTTGAAGAATTTCAGCTTAAACGGCGGAATGAAGTACTTAAATGCTCAAGGCAATGAGTTGATTGCTATCAGAGATGTTAACAATCTGGTGAATAATTATGTTCCTTTCTCCGCCAATCATCAAGAAATCATATATGCCATTGGTTTTCAATATTCTTTCAGCCCAAAAACAGTATTTGCTATTCAAAATCACCTGAACTCAATAGAGAGTTCGGGAAAGAAAATGCAGTTAAATCAATTGTTCTTACTCTTCAATCTCACGCTCTAACAATATGAAAAATGGTAGCTTTGTCTTATGTTGTGTTGTTTTTCTTGCTTGTAGTTCTTGTAAGAAAAGCGTAAATTTTGAAGGACCTGCACTTTCAGAAATTTTGGGTCCTTTCGAGTTGATTAGTCCCTTGGATGTGTCACAAGACACTGCAGATTTGCAGAATCAGCCTATTCATTTCAAGGCTCAGTTCAGCAGAAAAGCGCAATGGTCACTCGAAATCACCAGTACTAAGAGCACTTCAAGTTTTGTGTTGTCAGGATTTTCAAAAGAGCTAAATACTTCAAATGCTCAATGGCGTGGAGGCGCGCAGACCTTGCCTTCTTTCCAAAAGGGTGATGCAAAAGCTGTGCTTAGAGTCAATGGAATTGAAAGCACTTGGGAAATTCCTTTTTTCATCAGCTCGCCCAAAAAAATGGATGAGGGATTTTTGATAACAGGTTTCGAAAGCAACCCGGGATTTGAAATTGATTATAGTGTTGATGGAGACACCATTCAGTTTCTATCTTCTCCATTGACAGCACCTTTTGGCAACACTTATTTGTGGATGAATGGAAGAGATAAAAATAGGGATACTTACATAGGTAACTTGAGCATTCCGGCTAGAGCTGTTTCCAACAATCAATTCTCAGTTTTTCAAACCAATATGAGCAACCCTGCCCAAACTTATTTCAATCTTTTGATTTATGGTTATGGCATCAACAGCACCAGAATATCCTTGCAGTTCTCAGAAGATGATAACTTAGACGGAACCTTCAACGGGAACAATGAAGATTTATATGAAAGGGTGATTGATGTGAATTGGACAGGTTGGCGATTAATTTCATTTAAATATGATGAAATAGTGAACCTCTCATATTCAGGAGCACCGGGAACAAATGGTAACAAAGTGAAAGAACCCCATAAAATCTTCAGAATAGGAATCGTTCATTTGAGCAATCCAGCAGGAAACCGCTCATCATTGGCAATTGACCATCTTATATTCACTTCCAACAGACCTTTCGAACCATAATCAATTAAAAACCTTTAATTAATTAATCTCATGAAAACCAAACATTTACCCATTGTATTCACCATTGCTTCATCATTTGCCTTTTCTCAAGTGATTGAAAACTTTGACGATGTGAAAAGCGGTCGCTGGACTTATCAAGGTGCCAATCAAGGAACTTTTGACTCCACTGCCACCCCGCCGACAGGAAATAGCACTGTTTGTGGTTATGTGCAAAGACAGGCAGGTCAAGGAAACGAGTTTGATAACATTCAATATACTCTTTTTGAATCTTTCTCTGAAAACCAATTGGCTAGCTTGAGCAACGGAAGCTCTGTGATGAAAATGAAAGTAGCGACCACAGCAAGTGTTGGAATCACTGTCAAAATCAAAATCGAGGGAGCAAATGGTGAAGTAGATTTCCATTCTGAATATGATGCTGTCACCACAAAAGGTGGTGCAAACGAATGGGAAGAACTCAGTTTTGTTAAAAATGAATCAGCTGTTGGCTCTTTGCCGGCAAGCCAAGCCAAAAAAATAGTCATCTTTTTTGCTTTTTTAACACAAGTTGTTATCAAATAATTTTTTT
>JBDNDT010000104.1:0-7760 GCA_046718985.1 Cytophagales bacterium | reverse complement strand
GAACTTTTAACTGAATGGGTGATAAAGTGGCCGGTTTTTTTTCATTAGGGTCCTCCAACACAAAATCTAGTGAAGTGAAAACATCAGAGCCATAAATATCTTTAGATGTTGCCTCTATTAGATAAGTGCCTGTTGTCCATTTTTTCAAATCTTTAGGCAGCCAGTTATTATCTGTTTTGGTGTCTATAACGGTTTCAAACACGAGCTTTTGTTTAGGCCAGGTGCTTTTGTCATTTTCTCTTGAAAATTCATCAAAAGGAAAGAGTTTATCATGTTCAGCCTTTTCCAGTACATGAAAATCAGGAGTTTCCCAAAAACGATTTCTGTAAGCTTTTTCAGGATTTTTGAGTTTATAAACTTTAAGATTAACTTTTCCCGGTTCAACTTGACCATTCAGGTTTTTGGTGTTGATGCTGAAAGGCTCAGACTGAGAAGGGGTAATCATTTCAGGGGCATTGATTTCTATCTCCATAGCCACATGCCCTACAGCAACTGCAACGCTACCGCTTCTGGTTTCTCCGTTTTGGTCGGTCACGTCTGCGTAAACTGTGTAGGTAAAAATCGGAGATGATTCTTTTGGCACAGTAGGGTCGTTGAGGGCAATGAAGTTGATGATAAACTGCCCTTTTTCATCAGTGGTGACCACTCCGTTTTTCACCTCCACTTCCGGTGAGCTTGGAAATGAACCTACGCGCCAAAACCACCAGCGGGGGAATCTGGCTTTCCTCACCACTCTATATTTCACAGACGCACCGTCAATCACAGCACCTGAAAATGCTTTAGCATTTCCGGAAACAAAAACTTCTTCTCCCAGTTTGAAACTTCCTTTCAGTGGTTCAAAGCCTAGCTCAAATTTGGGTCTTTTATATTCTTCAACCCTAAAGCCTACTTGAGAATAATAATCTGCTCTTATGCTGAAAATGCCGGTTAAACCGGTGTTTGGAAGGGTAAAAAATCCGTTGCATGTTCCAAACTCATTGGTGATTTGCTCAGTGCGAGCGATTTCTTTTCCGTTCACATCATGCAAAGTAAAAGTTTGTTTTCTTGAAGGAATCACTTTAGCTTCTTTTCCATCTGACTCATAAATCAAGCACTTAAAATAGACCAACTGACCGGGACGATAAATCGCTCTATCAGTGAAGATTTTGTGATTTATTGATTTGTAAGCATCATTCACAATTTCTTGATTCTTTTGGACATATAGGCTTTTGTTTCTATAGCCTCTGTGGTCTTTGCTGAGTTTGTCGTCATTGTGCGAAATGTCAAAAATCAGAGTTTCGCTGTTTTCTCTTGATTTGTAAGTGAATTTTCCTTGTTCATCAGTATAAAAAGTGCCATAGTCTTTTCTAACTTGTTGGTATTTTTGGTAGTCATAATATTCGGCTTTGAGGTCAATTCTGGCTTTTGGAATACCTATGCCTGTGGTTCTACTCAAGACATAAATCTCTTTGGTTTGGTCTTTTAAACTTCTGTCCACCACCATTAAGTCTGAAATTTGAGTTTCAGCGAAAGCAACTGCATGTTTTTCGACGGTGAAACTGGTGTCATCAGAAAGTAATATCACATAATTACCTACCCCTAATGCAGGCATTGGCAATTCCACAGAGTGCGTTTGGTGGTCACCCACTGTTGGCAATTTTGAAGACCAAGATTGTTGGGGTTTTTTCTTGGCGAAATATTCTACTAAAACTTCATTGTAGCTTTTGTATTCTTGTTTTTTGGAATATCTTTCAACCAGTTTCTCAATAGCATCAAAATCTGAATTTGAGGTGGGATAAATTCTCAGGTATACCAAATCAAGGTTTTTATATACGCAAAAAACTTTCCATGGCAATGAAGGCATATTCACTACCTCAGATTCAGCATGGATACTTTTTTGGAAAATCGAGGCTTTCAAACTGGCAGCATTCAATGCACCGTCAGATTTTGGAAAACGAGCAATGATTTTTTCGCAAAGTTCAAGAGCTTCTTTGTTTTTCCATTGTGGTGAAGGGTTTGAAAAGGGGTTATATAGTTGAGCTTGTTCATGATGATGCAATGCCACGAAATAGCTTGCCATGGCGGAAGCTTCATGCTGAGCGTATTCCCTTTCGAGCCAAAGAAGTGATTGTAAATATTTTTCATTGTGTCTTTCTGAGTTGCTAAAACCCTTCACCCAACGTAAACGCTTGATTTCTAAGTCAACCAATGCCATTGGGTTCGCATCTTTCGGGCGAACATAAAGCAAGTTTTGTAACAATTTTAAAGCCAAAAATTTGAAACTAAGACTGTCACTTGATTCAAGATAAGTCTCTGCGAATTCTTGTGTATTACCCAGATACTTTAAATCAGTGATGTCAAAAAAATCAGCCGTTTGGGTGAGGTTGGGTTCGTTAGCACTGAAAAAATCAATGGCTCTATGTGCGATAAACTCATAAAGTGTTGGTCTAAGCAAATCGCTGTTGTAACCCTTGGAAATGGATTCTTTAAAAACTTCGGTTTTTAAGCCTAATAAAAAATCTTTATCTTCCAAAGCGGCCAAGTGGTGACTCTTCACTTTGTCCACTATTTTGTATAAATCCCAAGTTCTGATGTCATCGTCAATGATTTCAGCGGTTTGTGTGCGATTTTGGAAACGATGACGGTATGTTTGATAATAGTTCCAATAAATTTCTGCCAACATAGAATGCATCAAAGCTTTGGCGGGCTGAGGGGCAATTGAGGTTTCTTTTTCAGCAAACAGAAGATTTTTAACCAATGATTCTTCTTCACGCCAGCTTGAAAATTTCAAAATATGGACAAAAGCTTTCACGCACTGGTCAGCATTTTTTTCTTTTTTAGCCATTTCAAAAATGGCTTCAACTTCTTTTTGGGCAGATTGCGGAAGACTTTTGTTTTCTAAGGAATCCACTTTTTTCCAGCGTTTTTGGTATGAATCATTGTGCATAGGCTTGGTTTTTTGTGCATGAACAAAATTACTGAGAAGTAAAAGAGCTAAGGCTAGGCGCTTCATTGTCATTGCTATATGTTTGAGCTATTTAAAGGAGCAATATAACCATAATGCAAAAGCAAGCTTTATGAGGAAAAGAAATTTTTGATATTTCTTTTTCAGTATGTATTTTTCGGTGTTCTTAAAAAAACATACAGAATTAATAGCCTTTTTGAAAGAAATTTCAAAATGTGTAGGACTCTTTGAGCATATTAAAAGAAATCCGAGTGACTCAAACTTTTTAATACATATTACAAGAATTCTATGGCTTTTTGATTTTTGCAATGAATGCCAAAAAAATCCTAAGTTTGTGTTGCTAAAATCTGTTTTAACCGCATCAGAATGTTAAAGAACATAATAGATGCCATGCCTGCAAAACTTGGCTATTTGGTTGTTTTTCTTTTTGCCCTTTTTCTTTTTGTTCCAGGTCTTGACAGAGTTCACCTTTTTGACTGGGACGAAATCAATTTTGCTGAATCTGCAAGAGAAATGATCGTTACAGGTGATTATTTTAGGGTAAGAATCAACTATGACCCCTTTTGGGAAAAACCCCCTTTGTTCTTTTGGTTTCAAGCATTGAGCATGAAAATTTTTGGAGTGAATGATTTTGCCGCAAGATTACCCAATGCTATCACAGGCATCATCACAATGTTAGTATTTTTTGATATTGCCAGAAAAAAATACTCTAAGACTTTTGGCATTTTTTGGTGTTTGACATATGCCGGAACACTATTACCTCATTTTTATTTTAAGTCGGGAATTATCGACCCTTTATTTAATTTATTCATTTTTCTGGGAATTTTTCACATCGCTCAATTCAGTTCTTATAAAAACCAAGGAGACACAAAAGCAAGGGTTAGATATGCTTTTTTCGCAGGTTTGTTCACCGGATTAGCCGTTTTAACCAAAGGACCGGTGGCTTTGTTGGTGATGTTGCTTTGTTGTTTGGTTTATATGATTGCCAACAAAACCATAAAGCCTTTTTCTTTAAGAAATGTATCTGTTTTTGCCATCACTTGTGCTTTGGTGAGTTTCATTTGGTTTGGTCTTGAAACTTTGAAAAACGGACCATGGTTCATTGTCACTTTCATAGAATATCAGATAAGGCTTTTCAGCACTCAAGATGCAGGCCACGGCGGGCCATTCATTTATCATTGGGTGGTGTTGCTTGTCGGCTGTTTTCCTGCTTCGATTTTTGTTGCCAAAGGAATTGCCAAGAGCTATGATGAAAACCCTACCCAAAAAATGATTAGGTTTTGGTTAGTCACATCATTGTTTGTTGTGCTGGTGCTTTTCTCAATTGTTGAAACTAAAATCATTCATTATTCTTCTTACTGCTATTTGCCTATTTCCTTTTTTGCAACAGATTATCTGGTCAAGTGGATGGATCGAAAAAAAACATTCCCTAATTGGCAAAAATTGCTTTTAGCAATTGTTGGGGTGATTTGGTCTTTGGCAGTTTTGATTATCCCGTTTGTGGGGATGAATGCCCAAAACATCCCCAATATGGTGAAAATTGATGATGTGTTTGCGGTTGCTAACTTGCAAGCCGAGGTTGAATGGAATGGCTGGGAATCTTTAATCGGGATACTATTGTTGAGCTCACTGGTGTTTTTCTTCGTTTTCATGAAAAAAAGACCGATACTTTCAACTGTTGTACTTTTCGCAGGAACGATTTTATTTATTCAAACAGTTCTTTATGTGATTGTACCCAAAATTGAGCGTTACTCTCAAGGAGCTAATATTGACTTTTTAAAAAGTCTTGAAAATGAAGATTGTTACATTTTCATGGTAGATTTCAAAAGCTATGCTCATTATTATTACCCGAAAATAAAACTCGACCAAAATCCTTTGCACAATGAAGCTTTGATGAAAAATGCTGATAGTTTGCTTATCAAATGTCCTGAAATTGAAAATCCACAACAAAGATACGATTGTGTGAGAGATTGGTTTTTGGAAGGAAAAATTGACAAACCGGTTTACTTTATCACTAAAAATGACCGAGGCCATTGGTTGAAAGAAAAACCTCAACTTCGGTTGTTGAATGAAAAAAACGGATTCTTGTTTTATAAACGAGAACTTTACAATTCAAATTAATCACATGGAAATCAAAAGAGTCACCACTCACCAATTGAGGGAAATCAAAAACAGGGGAGAGAAGTTTTCAATGCTCACTGCCTATGATTTTTCAATGGCAAGAATCTTAGATGCCGCAGGAATAGATGTTCTTTTGGTTGGAGATTCAGCTTCAAACGTTATAGCGGGTCATGAAACTACCTTGCCCATCACGCTTGACCAAATGATTTATCATGCCTCGGCTGTTGTAAGAGCAGCAAAAAGAGCCTTGGTGGTGGTGGATATTCCATTCGGATCTTATCAAGGAAATTCATCAGAGGCTTTGAGGTCAGCAATCAGAATCATGAAAGAGTCAGGAGCTCATGCCGTGAAAATGGAAGGTGGTGCTGAAATCAAAGAGTCTGTGTTAAGAATTTTGAGCGCAGGCGTTCCTGTTATGGGGCATTTGGGCTTGATGCCACAGTCAATTTATAAATATGGAACTTATGCCGTTCGTGCCACGGAAGAAGAAGAAGCTGAAAAGCTGATATCTGATGCGAAAACCTTAGAAGATTGTGGCTGTTTTGCAGTCGTGCTGGAAAAAATCCCGGCAAGCTTGGCCACATTAGTGGCTCAAGAGCTAAAAATCCCGGTGATTGGTATTGGCGCTGGTTCGGGTGTTGATGGTCAAGTGTTGGTCACACATGATATGCTCGGAATCAACAATGACTTTCAACCAAGATTTTTGAGGAAATATGCTGACCTCCATTCAGTGATGACACAAGCCGTTCGAGCATATATTTTTGACGTTTCCAGAGGAGACTTCCCCAGCGAGAAGGAATGTTATTGAAACAAAAAAAGCCATCCCTTTCCAAGGATGACTTCTAGCCAATTCATTTCAATTCTAATGTTAAAGAGGGGTGGCAATCTCAGCCAAAACAGCAACTTTATTGTCAACAACTTCGACAATACCGCCTGTAACATCAAAAAATTTATGTTGTTCACCAGTCTGTTTCACTCTTAGTTTTCCACTGTCTATTGCGCTCACAATGGGAGCATGACCCTTCAAAATTTCAAAAGAACCATTGATTCCGGGAATTTGAACTGCTTCAACTTCACCATCAAACACTTTGCTGTCAGGAGTAACAATTTCTACACGCATAGCCAAAATTAATAAAAAGGGGCTTGCGCCCCTATGATGTATTACTTAGATTCTTTTAACATTTTTTCACCTTTCGCAACAGCGTCTTCAATGGTACCAACCAAGTTGAATGCTGACTCAGGTAAATGATCATACTGACCGTCCATGATGGCATTGAATCCTTTGATGGTGTCTTTGATGTCAACCAAAGCGCCTTTCAAGCCTGTGAACTGCTCTGCCACAAAGAAAGGTTGTGACAAGAAACGCTGCACCCTTCTGGCTCTGTGAACCACCAATTTGTCGTCCTCAGAAAGTTCATCCATACCCAAGATGGCGATGATATCTTGCAACTCTTTGTAGCGTTGCAAAGTGTTTTTCACTCTCTGAGCACAGTTATAGTGTTCTGCACCAACAATTTCAGGAGTCAAAATTCTTGAAGTAGAATCTAATGGATCAACCGCAGGATAAATACCCAACTCAGAAATTTTTCTGCTCAATACAGTGGTTGCATCCAAGTGAGCAAAGGTGGTTGCAGGAGCCGGGTCAGTCAAGTCATCAGCAGGAACGTAAACCGCTTGAACTGAGGTGATTGATCCTCTTTTTGTAGAGGTAATTCTTTCTTGCATAGCACCCATTTCAGTAGCCAAAGTTGGTTGGTAACCCACCGCCGAAGGCATACGACCCAAGAGAGCGGAAACCTCAGAACCTGCCTGAGTGAAACGGAAAATGTTGTCAATGAAGAACAGAATGTCTTTTCCTTGACCTGTTCCATCACCGTCTCTGTAATATTCTGCAACTGTCAAACCTGAAAGAGCTACTCTGGCACGCGCCCCTGGAGGCTCGTTCATTTGACCAAATATGAATGTCGCTTGTGAATCTAATAACTCTTTTTGATCCACTTTTGACAAGTCCCATCCTCCTTCTTCCAATGAATGTTTGAATGCATCGCCATACTTCACAATACCTGCTTCAATCATTTCTCTAAGCAAGTCATTTCCTTCTCTTGTTCTTTCACCTACACCCGCGAAAACCGAAAGACCGGCATAAGCTTTAGCGATGTTATTAATCAATTCTTGAATCAATACTGTTTTTCCAACACCTGCGCCACCGAAAAGACCGATTTTGCCACCTTTCACATAAGGCTCAATCAAGTCAATAACTTTAATTCCGGTATATAAAACTTCAGAAGAAGTCGAAAGGTCTTCAAATTTTGGTGCTGACCTGTGGATTGGCATTCTTTTTTGACCTGATGGCTGAGGAATTCCATCGATGGCTTCACCTACCACATTGAACAAACGACCTTTGATATCTTCACCAACAGGCATAGAAATAGGGGTTCCCAAATCTGTTACCTCAGCACCTCTATATAGACCATCTGTTGAGTCCATCGCTATAGCTCTCACCCTGTTTTCTCCTAAGTGTTGTTGGCACTCCAATACCAATTTGGCACCATTAGGGCGGTCAATTTCTAACGCATCATAAATCTTAGGAAGCCTAACGTCTTCGCCATCAAAACTTACGTCCACAACGGGACCGATTACTTGAACTACTTTACCTTTGTTGGCCATATATAAATTGCAAAATGGAAAAAACAAA
>JBDNDT010000103.1:0-7778 GCA_046718985.1 Cytophagales bacterium | reverse complement strand
CAACATCTTATACGTGGAACTTTGGTGCAGGTGCAACAGTGACACCACCAAATTTAACAACAGTGACACCGGAAAGAAAAACCGTTAGGTTCAGTACGCCAGGACCTCACACTGTCACCTTAACAGTGAATGGCACACAAACTATTTCTTATGTTTTGCCCAACTGAAAACAATGAGAAATTTAATTAAGATAATTTTAGTTTTATTTTTAGCTTTTGCACAAGAAGCCTTTTCTCAAGACCCACAGATGTCAATGTATTATGCAATGCCATTGTACATAAGTCCATCTTTTGCCGGTTCTGCTTACAATTCAAGGCTAATGCTCAACCACAGACAGCAATGGCCGGGGAATCAATCAAAATACAGTACGTTCTTCACATCTTTTGATACTTACTTCGCAAAACAAAAAGTAGGTTTGGGATTGGTCTCTATGTATGACGAGCAAGGTTCCGGAATGTATTTTGACAGATTTAACACCATCAGAACGATGGATTTGACACTTCAAGCAGCTTACGACATAACCCTTAATAAAAACTACAGCCTGAGACCGGGATTGCAGTTGCATGGAGTGAACAGAAGAATAGGGACTAATTATCTTTATCCCAACCAATTAAACAACCAAGGATTGAACGGTCAACCTTCAGGAGAAGTTTTGAATGATAACAGCTTTTTCTATCCCTCTGTTGGTTCAGGAGTCTTGTTGTATGGAAAAGATTTTTGGATGGGTGTGGCAGGGCATCATTTGAACCGACCCAACACCAGCTTTTTGCCCGGTGGAAATGTGAGAACTGATATCAAACTAAATTTCCATGTTGGATATAAATATTATTTTTTCAAAGGGAGCAGAACTAGTCATTATTTATCGGATGAGGTAGAATATAGCATATCTCCCATAGTTCATTATAAAATGCAAGGAAGAAATGACCAATTGGATATTGGTTTTGCAGGAACCGCAGATCAGTTTTTATATGGTTTTTGGTATAGGGGTTTACCATATTTGAAAAATTATAACAACAGCAACATCAACAATGAATCATTAATTTTTATGGTGGGATGGGTGTTTGAAGGCTGGAATTTGCATTATGCTTATGATTTCACCATTTCAAAGCTTGTTCAAAGCACTCAAGGAGCACATGAAATCAATCTGGCTTATATTTTCAGAAAAAAGAAAAGCAAGTTTAAGTATAAAAGATTACCATGCCCAACCCATATCAGATATATGAAGCATGATGGTATCAATTATCAACATGACCACGACGGAAGGAATTGATGATTGAATTTTAATATTCAGCAATTGAATATCACTGGTTTTTAGTAGGATCAAATAATATTCTTAAAAAGCATAACCCAAACTGATACCGACCCTAATCGGAACATACCAGTCTGAATAACTAATGTTTTCAAGTCTTCTTTGATATACGACCTGTCCATCAAAATTTTCATTCAAAACTCTATATCCTATGCCTATTCCAATAAAAAAATCGGCTGTAACAGATGATTTATTATAGTTTTTCATAAATCGATCACCGAATAAAGCCGCTAATTCAAAAGCTTGCTCGTTTACTCTAATTTTCTTTTCAAATGGAAGACCTAAGTCAACAAAGCTACTGTCTTGGGCATTATGAAAATTACTTATGGATTTATATCTGAGCTCTCCGGCAAAATATCTCAAGCCTTTGTTATCATTGGTTTTTGTATATCTTTTATATTTTAAGCCCAAAAAATGCCCTTGGGTGAATGTTTTGTTAAAGACATTGTGTTGATGACTTTCGAAAAATGGGTTTCTATACATGGTGTAAATGAATTCAACACCCAAACGTTTCTTCTTTTGTAAAAACTCAAGATAAATTGGCATTTGGTTGATGATTAAACCCAATGGGTTGAATGAAGGAATGATTAAGAGTTGATTGTTTTTCTTAAAGTGTATAAAATTATCAAAAAGTGTCTGTTTTTTACCTAAATCTTTCTTTTTCCAATCAGGGTTTTCCAGTTTTTCAAAATCAATGGTATCTTTTTTAGCTCTGTTGTTTTCTGTGTAGCGTTTGAAAATCGGGTCATTATAATTTTTATAAAAACCAACAAGGTTTCCTAATTCATTGTATAATTTCCAAGTTCCTGTTTTTTCACCGTTAGCAATTTTTCCTTCCATTTTCAGGTTTCCGTTCGGGTAGAAACCTATATAATCACCTTCACCGTCAATGAATTCACAATTTCCTTCTTCCTCTCCACTTTCATAATAATATTTCCATAAGCCGTTATTTTTGCCTTTTAGGATTTTTCCTTCAATTTTCAGCTTTCCGCTTTCATAATATTCTTTGTAGTCACCAGAACCTGAAATAAATTTCCCTTCGCCTTTGAATGCGCCTGTGTCGTAGTATAACTTCCAGTAGCCGTCTTTTTCACCATCGTTTTCGATTCCTTCACCGCTTAATTGACCATTTTCGTGATAGTATGACCACATACCTTTTGATTTTCCCAGTTCATAACCTCCTTTTGCAGCAAGATTTCCATTTTCATGATAAAAATACCAAAGACCTTCTCTCATTCCATTCTTTTCAAGTCCGGTGGCTTTAATTTTTCCGTTAGGATGAAAGTAAACCCATAAACTATCGCTGATTCCGTTTTTGAGAAAACCTTTTGCTTTGGTGCTTTGGTCGGGAAAAAACTCAGTATATTCTGCAAATCCATCTTCATAAACGGCTCTGGCTTTGATGCTTCCGTCTTCATGATAAAAATGCCAAACCCCCTCGGGGATATCATTTTTGTAATATCCAATGGATTTGTTTTTTCCATTTTCGAAGTAGTTTATCCACGAGCCATTTTTCTTTCCAAAACTTAGTTTTCCGATTTGAGCGATATTGCCGCTTTCATAATAATAATTCCATTCATTCACCGGAACACCGTCAGAATAGCTGCCTTCCATCTGTAACTTTCCATTTTCGAAAAAATACTTCCATTTTCCGGTGGGTTTGTTGTGGTGATAAAAACCTTTTGATTTTAGGTTTCCATTTTCATAATAACTTTCAAATGAGCCGTGTAAGACTCTTTTCTCATTTTTGATGTAGAATTCTGATTTCTCTTTGATATGGTTTTGTTCTTTGTCAAAGAACAAAGTTCTCTTGCCGGGTGATTGAGAAAAGACCCAATTCTTGAAAATCAAAAAAAATAAAAATAAGCAAGTGTTGAAGTTCTTTTTAAGCGTCATTTTATATCACCAAATTATCACCAAAGCACTTGCCAACAGATATGTAATGAGCATCATAATTCTTGTTCTTTTCACCACTTTAACGTTTTTTAATTCTTCCTCATCATAAATGGCATTGAGCCCAATGATGATTAAAAAACAAAGCAACACCACGCCAAACGTTAGCCAAAACAAAATGTCGCTTTTGGTCAAATAATCAGAGGACGGAGAAACTGATGCAATGGCAATAGAAAAAGTGATGATGCCCAAAAAAGTTCCAACGCTCACTTCACCGACATTTCCGAAAGATATGTCTCTCACGAAAAGCAATGAAATAGCCACTAAACCTATTAGCAGCAAAGGTAAAACGATTTCTAGAAAAGGTCCTGAAAGGCTTCTGTCAACAAACAATCTGAATGAAAAGACATTGAATTTTCTGAGTTGTCCTTCCACACTTTCAGGGTCTCCGCGCATGGTTGATGAAATTCGATTGTCAACAGTGAGCAGATAATAGTCTTTTTCCCAAGCCCTGATGACAAACTTTTCTAACAAATTGGTGTCTTGTTTAAATGCTGATTGGTCAAAGGCTATTTTGATTTTTTCTGAGGGAGCCATGATTTCCATGCTAATCATGATTTCTTGTCGGTCAAAGGGATAGTTCTTTAAGTCAAAATCTTGGTGAAAAAGACCTGAAACTTTGTAAAGCTTATAAGATTGACCATTATCAATTTTTTCCAAGACCAAAGAACTTGAGCTACCCTCTTCTTTCATGTTTGGGAAAAGCACAAAGCGTTCTGCATCAATGTTGGCGGTGTCTGCTTTTATCCAATAATAAAAGTCAGCCATGAAAGTGTTGGTACTCACATCAATATTATACAGATCTATGATTTCCATTCCGGCAACCAAGTTTGGCACTACTTCACCATTTGAGTTGAGTTGTTCTCTATATGAATATAACCTTCCTTCTTTATATTTCACATAAAAAAGATTGGGTGTTAATTCGTTTTTTTCGTTGAAATAAAGAATATCGGTTTTAACATATAATGAGTTATTTCTGAGCCGGCTAAAAGCCTTTTGTGCTTGGCTTCTTGAGGTGAGTTGACCGTTTGTGAAAATGGTGTTTGCCAAAATGGAAACGGCTTGCTGGCATCTATCCGCAAACATGGGAGAGTTCAGATTTTCAAACAATTCGGGTTTGTTTTTTTCGAATTGTCTTTTTGCACTGGCAATGGCTAAGGAAACAGCATCTGTTGGATTGTTTACCAAAATTAATTCGTTAGTTGAATTGGCTTTTATGAGGTTTTGACTGACGGAAGGCACGTTGTAAGCATGACCAATCAACTTCATGCCGTTGAAGTGAGCGTCAATAAGGTCTAAAAGTTTTCCGCCTACATCATAATGCACATTGAGTACGTGCCACTTTGAAACTAAAGAAGGGTCTTTTGAATGGGTTTCTTTTAGTTTTTCGAACAATGCCAATGCAATTGAGTCTTTGTTGACTAAACCATTTGATATACAATAATCATTGTCAATGATTTTGATGCCTGATTTTTTGAATTCATCTAAATACACCTCATGAAGAGGATAATCCTTTTCTGAGATGAAAACGACCTCTTTTGTTTTTAATATTTTGTTTACAAAAAGTGTGATGTCAGAGGGAAGCATATCATTATTGCCCGTGAAAATCGCCGACTGTCCAAAATCCAAGTTATTTCTGTCTCCGTTTATGGCAATCGTGGGAAGGTTATGGGCTTTGATAATAGGTTGGGCACCCCTCAAGTGAACACCCCAAGTGTTGTCAATGATGGCAACAATTTGGGTGTCTTTTGCAATATCATCATAAACTTTAGCAGCACCTTCCGGGGTTCTTTTGCAATCAAAACTTTTCAAGATGAGTTTTATGCTGTCATTCTTGGTGTTGACTTCATCGAGAAAATGCTGAATCATCAGTTCGTGAGCCTTGTCGAATCGGTTATCAATTTGTTTGGTTGAATTATCATCAGTGAAACGACCCACATAGGCAATTGTAATTTCTCTTTTTTTCTTTTCCCCACAGGAAAAGAAAAAAAACAAAAGGCTAAGGATAAAAAAAATGGGCTTCATGTGCATTTGCTAATGAACACAAAATTAACATTATCTGACAACAAAAAAACTAATCAATCAATTGCTGATAGAGAGTTGGATAAAACATTGAGCTTGGAGTTTGGAAGATTGTTTGGAATTGAGTTTTAAAGTTGTAAAACAATAAATAAATCAGACTTAGATTCAATAATATGTTTGTGAATTTGAATAAGTCAATGAACGATTGGATAGATTAGCGAAGAATAATTCACTGATTGTGATTAGTTTTAACATGTTTGATTTGTTTTTAACAGGTGTTTTAATAGGATCATTTTAAGAAATGAAATGATGACTGCTTAAAAAACAAAATTGCTTAACTTTGGATGTTGATTTAGAAAAGATGCAAAGAATTGAAATAAAAAACTTTGGGCCAATTAAAGAATTGAATTTAGAAATAAAAGATTTTAGCATTTTCATTGGACCTCAAGCAAGTGGCAAAAGTACAATTGCAAAAACTATATTCTTTTTTAAATCATTGAATGATGAAATGGTTAAGTATTTTATTGATTCTATTGAGAAAAACGATTTTTCCAAAGCCTTGGGAACTTATGCGAAACTTATTAGAAAAAAGTATCTTGATTATTTTGGCTCTAGCACTCATTTGAATGACCTTCATTTGAAGTATTTTTTCACAGAAACAATATTTATCAGTATCACTGTTGAAACGAGTGAAAATTTTATAACACCAAAATTCAGCAAACAATTTGAAGATGAGTTTAAAAAATTAATCAGAGAGGGTGTTGCATTTTCAAATTCTATTATCAAACGAAATCAGGCTTTATTAACAAGTAAAGAACTTCTTCAAATTGACAGTGAAAAAAGAAAGTTTGTGACTTATGTGAAAGGAAAAATAAATAAAATTTTTCAAGAAGACCGTGAACTGATTTTTATTCCGGCAGGTAGGAGTCTTGTGGCTACCTTATCGGAGCAATTACAACTGATTAGTTCAAGAAATTTAGATTTTCTAATGCGCACTTTTCTTGACAGAATAAATGTCGTTAGGCCGATATTTAAAAAGTCACTTTCTGAAATTGTTGAAGAAAGAAGAAGTTTAACTGAATATGAAATTGACTATGAAAATACAAAGCTTGCAGAAGAAATCATTGGCAAAATATTGAAAGGCAAATACCAATTTGACAAGGAGGGTGAAAAAATATTTATTGAGTCAAATAAGTATGTCAAGCTCAGTTTTTCATCGTCGGGTCAACAAGAAGCATTATGGATTCTACTTTTACTTTTTTTGATTATTTTAGAAAAGCAAAATGTGTTTATTGTTATTGAAGAACCGGAAGCGCATTTATTTCCTGAAGCACAAAAAGAGATTTCCAAGTTGATTGCATTGATGTCAAATGTGGAACACACACAGGTGATGATTACCACTCACAGCCCTTATATTTTGGCATCTATCAATAATTTGATTTTGGCTGAAAAAGTTGGAGCTGACAATCCAAATGTATCAGAGAGAATAAATCAAAATTTGTGGGTAAAGATTGAAAAAGTATATGCAGCTATGGTTTCAGACGGTGAAGTTGAAGACATTATTGACAGTGAATTAAGATTAATTCAACAAGAGAGAATTGATACTGTGTCACGAGAAATCAATGATGAGTTTGATTTTTTATTTCAATTTGAGACAGTTTAAAAATGAATTGCAAGCCATATGACAAGTGTTTTGAAATTGCAGAACAAAAGATTAAAATAGTTACTTGCAGCGATGCAAAATCAAATATTAAATTTACTTATGAAAACGATTCTTTAGACAGTTTAACAAAATATAAAGTGGATGGATGCTTAATAAATGATGAGGATCCAAAATGCGATTTTTTGTTATTAAACTGCACAAAATCAATCTCATATTTCGTTGAATTGAAAGGTTCTGATTTAATTAAAGCAATTGAACAGATTGAAAGTTCTATCAATCTGTTGCATAAAGATTTTAAAGATTATTCAGTGGAAGCAAGAATTGTGTTGACAAGAGTGAACACAATTGATTTAAAAAGTTCTAAACAAATCAAATTAGAAAGAAGATTGAAAAAACTGAATGGAGAATTGATTTTTAAAAGTCAACAGTTGACTGAAAAAAACTGAGTATTTATTCAAGACTATTTCAATCAATATCATGTAGTTTGAATGTTGGCTTAATATTAATTCATTTTCTATCCCAAAATATGGTTAATTTTGCCTTTGGTTTCTCGCGCGAGGGATGTGGAGGGCAACCGCCCCTAGGCGGTTGGCCGCAAAAAAGAAGGGTGTGGGTAATGAAATTTATTTAGGGCTTTATGCGTTGACACCCTTCTTTTTTGAGGCGGAAGCGACAGCGAACCCCGGAACAGCCCGGCCGCTAGGCGCGCCCAAATCAAAATCAATTTTTTATTTGTTATCTACTGAGGAATTCATTGAATTGAATTCCTTTAAAAATAAACCAAGAAAATGAGCAAAAAAGGTAGAGTTTTGGTGGCAATGAGTGGCGGGA
>JBDNDT010000102.1:0-7823 GCA_046718985.1 Cytophagales bacterium | reverse complement strand
AACATAGAAAATGTGCCTTGAAATCATTTAATGGCACTTTTTAGTGCTTGTGAAAAATTATCTCGGACGACAGTAATTTTATTTGTTAAAGATAGTAATATTTTGATTCATTGATAATTATCTTGATTTTTCGAGAAATTTTTTTTTACACTAATTTTTTGGATATTTGTCGATTATTTTAGGTATTGTTAATCAGTTAAAAGAAAAAAATCTATTTGTTAAGATAATGAATTCTGCTTTCATACCATTTTTTCATGTTCAATAAAACCGGGTAAAGTAATTTCAGATTCTTTTGTGACTGCAAAAAAGAATTGAAAAATTGTCTGATTCTGTATTCAAAAACCAATCTTATTTAAGGAATAAATTTGCTTTTAGCTAATTGCTTTTTACATTTGCCATGTGTAAGAATATGCTTTTTTATGGAATCTAATTATCCGGTTGATTATCTGCCCATTTTAATACAATTGCTATTTGCAGGCGCTTTCGTTGTGGTGACCATGATTTTCACACACATGGTAGGGCCCAAAAGTAAAACTTCAAATAAACTCGACAGCTTCGAGTGTGGAATCGAATCTGTGGGTAATGCTAGAAACCCCTTTTCAGTGAAATATTTCTTGACTGCAATCCTTTTTGTGTTGTTTGATGTCGAGGTCATTTTCATGTATCCATGGGCTGTGAATTTTAGACAACTGGGAATGGTTGGTTTCATAGAAATGCTGATTTTCATGGTTTTTCTTCTCTTGGGATTCTTTTATGTAATCAAGAGAAAAGCCTTAGATTGGGAGTAAACATTATTGTGTAACCTTGTGTTACTGTAATTGAAAACGGAGAATATTATGCCTGAAATTATCACAAAATCTAAACTGAATCTTGATCCTAAAAACACCCCTGACGGGTTTGAGGGTCCCGGTTTTTTTGCCACTTCATTAGACCAGGTGGTAGGTTTGGCTAGAAAAAATTCTCTTTGGCCATTGCCTTTTGCTACGTCTTGTTGTGGAATTGAATTTATGGCAACTATGGCCACAACTTACGATTTTTCAAGATTTGGTTCTGAAAGACCCAGTTTCTCTCCAAGACAAGCAGATATTTTGATGGTGATGGGAACAATTGCCAAAAAAATGGGACCGGTTCTTAGACAGGTATATGAGCAAATGGCAGAACCTAAGTGGGTTCTTTCTGTTGGAGCTTGTGCATCTAGTGGTGGAATTTTTGACACTTACAGCGTTTTGCAAGGTATTGATGAAGTAATACCGGTTGATGTTTACGTGCCGGGTTGCCCGCCAAGACCTGAACAAATCATAGATGGTTTCATGCAGGTACAACACTTGGCAGCAACAGAAAAAATCAGAAGAAGAGATTCTGACGAATATAAAAAATTATTAGAGAGTTACGACTTCAAATATAATGTCTAAGTTAGAAAATTCATTTGTTTTAGAAAAGCTTCAAAATCAGTTTGGTTCTGCCATCCTTGGTCATGAAGAGTCTTATGGTTTGATGACCATTGTGGCAAGCAGAGATGCTAATCTTGAAATCCTCCAATTTTTGAAAGATGATGAAGATTTAGCTCATTCCTTTCTGACTGATATAACAGCTGTTCATTATCCTAACACAGACCATGAATTATGTGTTGTTTATCACACACATTCAATGACCAAAAGACACAGATTGAGGTTTAAATTTTATTTGCCAACAAGTGACGCATCCATAAGATCAGCAACACCCATTTATTTGGGAGCAAATTGGATGGAAAGAGAAGCTTACGACTTTTTTGGGGTGCAGTTTTTAGGGCATCCTGATTTAAGAAGAATTTTGAACATGGACGAGTTAGAGGTCTTCCCAATGAGAAAAGAATATCCATTAGAAGATCCGAATAGAGTAGATAAAAAAGACTATTTCTTTGGACGTTAAGAACTTATGACAGAGAATCAATTAATAACAGGTCTTGAAAAAGAATATAACACCCTCAATCTAGGGCCTACACACCCTGCAACTCATGGTGTGTTCCAAAATGTGATTGAATTGGATGGTGAAAGAATCATGAGTGCACAGCCTACTATCGGCTACATTCACCGTGCTTTTGAAAAATTAGCAGAACACAGACCCTTTTATCAAATCACTCCAATCACTGACCGCTTAAACTATTGTTCCTCACCTATCAACAATATGGGTTGGCACATGACAGTGGAAAAACTTTTAGGAATTGAAACGCCGAAAAGAGTGGATTACATGCGTGTGATTGTGATGGAATTGGCAAGAATTGCTGATCACTTGATTTGTAACAGTATTTTAGGTGTGGATACCGGTGCTTTCACCGGCTTCTTATATGTGATGCAAGAACGCGAGCACATTTATGATATATATGAAGAAATTTGCGGGGCGCGTCTTACAACTAACATAGGTAGGATAGGCGGTTTTGAAAGAGATTTCAACGAAAAAGTATATCAAAAGCTTGATGCTTTCTTGAAAAGATTCCCCGGAGTTTGGAAAGAGTTTCAAGGGCTTTTTGAAAGAAATAGAATATTTATGGAAAGAACCATAGGTGTTGGAGCTATTTCTGCTGAAAGAGCACTAAGCTATGGTTTCACCGGCCCTAATTTGAGGGCAGCGGGTGTTGATTATGACGTGAGGGTTTTAGAGCCTTATTGCTCTTATGATGAATTTGAATTTGATATTCCTGTTGGTGAACACGGCGACACTTATGATAGATTCATGGTGTTGAATGAGGAAATTTGGCAAAGCTTGAGAATCATCGAGCAAGCATATGCTAAGTTGAAAAAAGAACCTGCCGGAGTTTACCATGCTGATGCGCCCGGAATTTATCTTCCACCAAAGCAAGAAGTATATAATAATATGGAAGCTTTGATTTATCATTTTAAGATAATCATGGGAGAAGTTGATGCACCTGTAGGAGAAATTTATCATGCTGTGGAAGGGGCAAATGGTGAATTAGGTTTCTACCTGATAAGTGATGGTGGCAGAACACCCTATCGTTTGCATTTCAGGAGACCTTGCTTTATTTATTATCAGGCTTATCCTGAAATGATAACAGGTGGCTATATTTCTGATGCCATTGCTGTGATGAGTAGTTTGAATGTGATTGCCGGAGAACTTGACGCATAATATATATGAACAAAGAAGTGATTGAAAAACCTCAATTTTCACCTGAAGCCTTAGCTTTGGTGAATAAATATATTGCAAAATTTCCTCAGGGAAAGCAAAAATCTGCTGTGATAGCTACTTTGCACTTAGCACAAGCTGAGTTGGGTGGCTGGCTGAGTCCTGCTGTGATGGACTACGTAGCAGAGCTTTTAAATTTGAAACCAATAGAGGTTTATGAAGTTGCTACTTTTTATTCTCAATATTATCTGAAACCCGTTGGAAAATATGTAATCGAAGTTTGCCATACCGGACCATGTTGGCTACGAGGCGCTGATGAGTTGATTCAGTATTTTGAAAATAAACTGGGAATTAAAAAAGGTCAAACAACACCTGATGGTATGTTTACTTTGAAAGGTGTTGAGTGCTTGGCTGCTTGTGGTTCTGCTCCCATGTTTCAGTGTGGTATGAATTATTACGAGAACATGGATGAAGAAAAAGTAGATGCATTTTTGGATAAATGCAGAGAAGAAAATAAAGTGAGTCGTCCTTATCCGATAATGAACACAAACATTTAAACTGATAGGTTATGGGAGTGAAAATATTAACAGAACAAATTGGTACACCAAATCTTCAGAACATTGACACTTATATGTCAAAAGGTGGTTATGCTTCTTTACAAAAGGCATTGAGAAGCATGTCGCCCAATGATGTGGTGGAGGAAGTTAAAAAATCAGGTTTAAGAGGTCGTGGAGGAGCTGGTTTCCCAACCGGAATGAAGTGGAGTTTCATAGACAAAAAATCAGGAAAGCCCAGGTATTTGGTTTGTAATGCCGATGAATCAGAACCCGGGACATTTAAAGACAGGTATTTGATGTCTGAAAATCCTCATATCTTAATTGAAGGTATGATTGTTTCCAGTTTCGCTTTAGAAGCCAATCTTGCTTATATTTATGTGAGAGGTGAATTGATGTATGTGGTGAATATTCTTCAAAAAGCTATTGATGAGGCTTATTCCAAAGGCTTTTTAGGGAAGAATATCATGGGTTCGGGATTTGATTTAGAATTACATGTCACTTGTGGAGCCGGTGCTTACATTTGTGGTGAAGAAACCGCATTGATTGAATCATTGGAAGGTAAAAGAGGAAATCCAAGAATCAAACCTCCATTTCCTGCAATTTCGGGTTTGTATAATAACCCAACAGTGGTGAACAATGTAGAGTCTATTGCCTCTGTGCCTTGGATTGTGAACAATGGTGGTGATGAATATGCTAAAATAGGAGTTGGTAGAAGCACAGGCACAAAATTGATTTCTGCATCAGGTCACATAAATAAACCTGGTGTTTATGAAATTGAATTAGGACTCTCTGTTGAAGACTTTATATATTCAGATGAATATTGTGGTGGGATTTGGAAAAACAGAAGACTCAAAGCTGTTGTAGCCGGAGGTTCATCAGTACCCATTTTACCTGGCAATTTGATTTTAAAAACAGCAAATGGAGAAAAAAGACTAATGACTTACGAGTCTTTGGCTGACGGAGGATTTGCAACCGGTACTATGTTAGGTTCTGGTGGTTTTATTGTTTTCGATGAAACAGCAAGTGTTGTGAAGAATCTATGGAATTTTGAAAGATTTTATCACCATGAATCATGTGGTCAGTGTAGCCCATGCAGAGAAGGCACAGGATGGATGGAGAAAATTTTGCATAAGTTCATTGATGGGCATGCAAGTATGGAGGATATTGATTTGCTGACAGATGTTGCCAAGAAGATTGAGGGAAATACCATTTGTCCTCTTGGCGATGCAGCAGCTTGGCCTGTTGCGAGTGCTGTTAAACATTTCCGCTCTGAATTTGAATGGTATGTCAATCATCCTGAAGAGGCATGCAAACCAAATGCTTATTTTACAGAAGAATCAATACTAGTTTAAACAAACAAATAGATGGATCAACTAGTTCAACAAGAATTGTTCACCGTCACCATAGACGGCAAAGAAGTTAAAGTTAAACCGGGAACGACTATTTTGGAAGCCGCTAGGCAACTTGGAGAGCATGTTCCACCGGCAATGTGTTATTATTCAAAACTGGAAGGTTCGGGGGGTAAGTGTAGAACTTGTATCGTGAAAGTTACACAAGGCTCTACAAAAGACCCTAGACCTATTCCAAAGCCAGTTGCATCTTGCAGAACACAAGTGATGGATGGAATGGTTGTTCAGAATGAAACTTCTCCTGAATTGTTGGAAGCAAGAGCGGGTGTAGTCGAGTTCTTGCTTATCAATCACCCTTTAGATTGCCCAATTTGTGACCAAGCGGGTGAATGCCATTTGCAAGATTTAGGTTATCAACACGGAAAGCTTAAAACCAGATATGAATTTAAAAGGAGAACTTTTGAGAAAATAGATATTGGTCAGTATGTGCAATTGCACATGACTCGTTGCATATTATGCTACAGATGTGTGTTCACCTGTGATCAAATCACTGACAACAGGGTTCATGGGGTGTTGAACAGGGGCGATGCAGCTGAAATATCAACTTACATTGAAAAAGCCATAGAAAATGATTTTTCAGGAAATGTGATTGATGTTTGTCCGGTTGGTGCTTTAACTGATAAAACTTACAGGTTCAAAAACAGGGTATGGTTTTCAAAACCTGTCAATGCGCACAGAGATTGTGACAAATGTTCAGGTAAAGTTCAACTTTGGTATAAAGGCGAAGAAGTGATTAGAGTAACTGCAAGAAAAGATAAGTGGGGAGAGGTAGAAGAGTTTATCTGCAACACTTGTCGCTTTGATAAGAAAAGAACATCTGATTGGACAATTGAGGGGCCTGCTAAAGTGAGCAATAAGTCTGTAATTGCTCAGAACCATTACGAATTGACATACGATAAACCGGTAATTCCTCAAAAAACAAGTAGGTTTGCTTCACATCCGGCATTTATTGAAAGAGAACAAAAACTTTTAGAGAAATAACATGGATTTTACATTTTTAGCCGATAAGTCAATAATCATAGGAATAGTATTAGCACTCAGCCTAGGAGTTGCTGCTTATTCTACTTATTTCGAGCGTAAGTTTGCAGCGTTCTTTCAAGATAGAATCGGACCGGATAGAGCAGGGCCGTTTGGTATTTTGCAACCCATTGCTGATGGAATCAAGCTTTTGATGAAAGAAGAAATTATTCCAAATGGGTCGAATAAATTTTTGTTTATACTGGGACCTTCGTTGGCAATGCTCACTGCCTGCATGACTACGGCAGTCATTCCTTGGAGCACTTATTTAGAAATTGGTGGAAGAAGAATTGACTTGCAAGTTGCTGATGTTAATATTGGAATTCTCTACATATTTGGTGTTGTTTCTTTAGGTGTTTATGGATTGATGATTGGAGGTTGGGCTTCAAACAACAAGTTTGCTTTGTTAGGAGCATTAAGAGCTGCGTCGCAAAACATTTCGTATGAAATAGCCATGGGTCTTTCAATCATTGCTTTAGTGATGATGAGCGGTTCTTTAAGTGTGAGTACAATCGTTGCCCAGCAAGAAGGGTGGCAATGGAATGTGCTTTATCAGCCTTTGGGTTTTCTTATTTTTATGATTTGTTCCTTTGCTGAAACCAACAGAACACCATTTGATTTGCCTGAGTGTGAAGCAGAGTTAGTGGGTGGTTATCACACTGAATATTCGTCAATGAAATTGGGCTTTTATCTTTTTGCGGAATATACCAATATGTTTGTTTCATCTGCGGTGATGGCTGCACTATATTTTGGGGGGTACAATTTCCCATTCTTAAACAGCTTGCCATTTGAACAGAACATTATAGCTATACTTGGATTTTTGGTATTTTTCACTAAAATCTTGTTATTTATATTCTTTTTCATGTGGGTAAGGTGGACTTTGCCAAGATTCAGATATGACCAATTGATGAAATTGGGTTGGCAAGTGTTGATACCGCTTTCAATTGTCAACATTGTGTTGACAGGATCTGGTATTTTGATTTCTGATTACTTTAAAGGTTAATAAAACATATTTGCTATGCAGTCACTTTCAGGAAGAAGCAAAGTTGTAGTGAATAAAAAAATGAGTTTCAAAGAGAAACTCTATTTTCCTGTCATTGCTAGTGGCATGGGTGTTACATTGAAACACTTTTTTAGCAAGAAGACAACCATAAAATATCCCGAACAGAAACGTGTTTTCTCTGAGAATTACAGAGGCTTACACGTTTTGAAAAAAGATGAAAACGGCGCAGAAAGATGCACTGCTTGTGGATTATGCGCATTGACATGTCCGGCAGAGGCCATCACAATTGTTGCGGCCGAGAGAAAACCGGGGGAAGAAAAATTATACAAAGAAGAGAAATATGCATCAACTTATGAAATCAATATGTTGAGATGTATCTTTTGCGGACTTTGCGAAGAAGCTTGTCCGAAAGAAGCTATATTTTTAACTTCTGAAGAAATCACTCCATCGTCAAGAGACAGAGGTGAGATGATTTATGGAAAAGATAAATTAGTAGAAAAAGAACACCACCCAATCGGAAAAGTGAGAGGTGGAGGACCTGTTAACCCAAGAATGTATCATGGATAAGTTTTTTTATTTTCTTAGTTTTTTGACATTGCTTTCTGCATTGATGGTAGTGACCACGAAGAATCCTATTCACAGTGTGTTATATCTCATTTTGACGTTCTTCGCAATAGCGGGTCATTACGTATTATTGAATGCTCAGTTTTTGGCAATTGT
>JBDNDT010000101.1:0-7823 GCA_046718985.1 Cytophagales bacterium | reverse complement strand
GAGTCTTCACCCATATAAGGTGCTACTGTCACTGAATCAAAATCATAGGTCCGGAAAAAGGTCTTGGCATAGAGCGTACTGGTGTTGCCAATGTCACCTCTTTTGGCATCAGCGATGGTGAAACAGTTTTTAGGGATGATTTCTAGTGTTTTCCTTAGACTTTTCCAACCAGTTTCTCCTAAAGCTTCATAAAAAGCGATATTGGGCTTATAGGCCACAGCGAAATCTTTAGTCGCTTCCACAATCATTCGGTTGAACTCAAAAACCGGATCTTCAAGCTTCAACAAATGGCTAGGGATTTTATCTATGTCAGTGTCTAAACCAACACATAAAAAAGATTTTTTCTTAAAAATCTCCGCCACTAATTCTTTTTTGTTCATCATTATTGGGTTTACAGGTCTTCCGGATAAGGAAGGAAAATAAAATTCATAAACTCAGGTGTGGCAACGAAGAGGCAGCAATATTCATCTGCATCTTTATAAACATTCATGAAGTTGTTGAGAGAATCTTCTGAATCGAAAAAAACAGCGCCGAGTTCTTCCATCATGCTCGCATTATAAAACCAACTGTTTTCTTTTTCATCAGGTTTTAATAAGGCAGAGCCCAAAGCTGACTCTTCTTTGGTCATCACAAACACCGGATGCTTAGTGAAATTTCTCACACGCATCTGATAAGAAACTTCTTTGATGAAGTCTGCCACTTTCACAAAATCTTGGGTGATTAAACCCAAAAACTTACCATTTAATTCAGGATCATTCACCATAAAGCCTCAAAAAGTCCATTCTGAATTCAATCTACTGATGAGATGGTGGGCGGTCATATCAAACTGACATGGCACAATCGAAACATAATTGTGGCTCAAAGCCCATTCATCAGTGTCTTCTCCTTTGTCTTCGTTCAGAAAAAAACCTGTCATCCAATAATATTTTTTCCCGAAAGGGTCTAATCTTTCATCAAAACGCTCTTCCCAACGAGCTTTGGCTTGACGGCACACTTTCACCCCTCTGATAGCTTCTTCTTTCAAAGGAGGGAAATTCACATTCAAAGCAATATTTTTTTCAAAGCCTACTTTCAGACCTTGTTCGATTATGTTTTCGACAAAAGGAATGGTGTGGTCAAAATGAGCGTGGTGAGAATAATCACACAAAGAAAAACCAATAGAAGGAATTCCTTCTATAGCGCCTTCGATGGCGGCAGACATGGTGCCTGAATACAGCACACTCACCGATGAATTGCTGCCGTGATTGATACCACTTAGAAGTAAATCAGGCATTCTGCCGTTTAAGACATGGTGTTTGGCAAGTTTCACGCAGTCAACCGGAGTGCCTGAGCAAGAAAATGCCAAGATTTCTTCACCCCAGAAAAACTCCCTTTCCAGTCGCAAGGTGTTGGCAATGGTGATTGCATGGCCTTTTGCCGATTGCGGACTGTCAGGCGCCACCACCACCACTTCTCCGAATTTTTGTGCAGTTTTCACCAGCATGTTGATGCCCTTTGCAGTGATGCCATCATCATTGGTCACCAAAATGAGGGGTTTCTTTGTGTTCATGAATTATAAAAAAATCAGCGTGCAAATTATCAATAAATGACGGCAACACAAAAGCCTAAAGCTAAAGAATAAAAAGTCTTCATTGTAGATTTATGTTGACAAAACTGATTATCTTGAATAAAATCCAAGGGAGAAAGCTTAAACCGATAGCTAATTTAACAAGGGTTTTGATTGCTACAATAATTGTTTAATAATAACTGTCGAAAATTTGAGGTTTTTGAAATTATAGATTTTTTAAGAAATTGTTGATAATAATCCTTTACATTAACTAAAATGTTAAATTTGGTTTACAGCATCACACCTAAATGATCAGAAAAATAATTTAAGAGATACAAAACCTATAAATGCCATATTTTTAATTTATTAAATTCAATTCTAATGTTAACTTTATGTTAAAACAAATTTTAGGTTTTGGAAAATAAAATGTTTGTTTTATGTTTGTAAGGCGAGCTACTTCATTTTGTATGCAAATATTAATATTTTTTTAAAAACAAAATGAAAAATTTAAACAAACCATTGCAAACCATTGCAAACCATTGCAAACCATTGCAAACCATTGCAAACATTCTTTGTTAATTATTTCTTGCACCATGTGGATGAATAATTCACACGCTTGTCTAAGTGGAACCACGGTAAACGTGGGCGGTGCAGGATGCCAGGCTTTCTCTGTGTCAGGACAAATAAATCCTTGTGTAAACAACATAGAAAACTATGTTGTGAATTTTTCACAATATTCCCAAATCACTTGGACGGTTAGTCCGAGTAAAGGAAGAATAGTCGCTATCAATGGGGTTAACATCCAAAACGCTTTGTCGCAAAACAATTTACCTGCAAACAATATGTATGGTGTTATTATTTCTACCAATTATAGAGCAATAACCTTCAACGTCGATGTTTTCATTCAAGGAGATACTTTCAAAGCAGGTGGTGCAATTGACCTTTCATTTATTCCTGGACTTAGGAATTTATTTACAGACTTCACTGGTCAATCAATTGTTGTTCAATGGTATAAACCTGGAGATGCTAATGTAGTTGCCAGTGCCTCTAGTGTTTCAAGCAATTCAGTGGGTAATTTAGTTACTTGTTATTCTCAAACTAGCGATTCCAGAAGTGTTTTCATAAAAGGAGCCGATATGTTTGATAATTCATTAGTAATTAACCAAAGCCAAAGTACAGTAACATGTAATACCGGATTAACTGTAGCATTGAACAAATGGGTTGACAATGCGCAATATTCATGGAATTTCACAGGTCCCGGACAGATATTATATTCACCCGGCAATAACAATCAAGTATGGATAAATGGATTCACTATTGTTGGTCAATATACTATTAATTTAGATATGAGAGACATTTGTGGTAATTTCAGGAGACTATCAAGAACCATTAACGTAACTTCACCGGATTTTGAACTCAGAGTTGGGGGGCAGGTAAACGCAAACCCCATTTTAAATTGTTCTCAAGTTGACTTCGGTTTTGAGGTATCTGCTGAACCTTGGATTTCATCTTCGGCGACTTACACTTGGGAACTTCCTGCGGGTTGGGAAATTGCCAACAGAACACCACAACAGACCCAAGTGGTAAATGGAATGGAAAAACTAACCTACTCAGGGGTAAATCTAAGATATGCTACCGTTAGAAGAAGAGTTTCAGAGGCACAAAATGGTATTTTAATTGTAAGATTACAACAATGTGGTAGTATTCTTAGTAAACAAATCGCTTTGAACAACCCAAGCAACATATTGTGGAATGTGCCTTCAAGAATCACTTCTTGCCAGTCAGAATTTGATTTTACGGCAAATATTTCAGGTGGCACACCACCGTATAGATTCACATGGCGTACATTGACTGCCGGAACAACTTTGCAAAATGCTGAAACAACAGTCCCTCAAAATAGCTTCAAAGCCAATTCTTATGGCTCTCATCGTTTTCAACTTTCAGTTTCAGATGCCAATAATTGTGGAATAAGCAGGCCGGTTGAGGTGTTTGTGACCGGAGCAGTTAACAACGGTCAAGAAAACCAAATATCAGGCTGGCTCAGTGGTAGGGTAGAACCTGCAAATAGAAGAACAATATCAAGCAACTTTGCTTGGGATAATGACAATAATAGATTGTACTTTGTTGATTCAGAAAGGCGAAATATACGCTTCTATAGTTTTGTAAATAATTCATGGAGGCCTACTGAAGTCCAAATTCAAACAGGAAATTTCTCTGGGGATGTGCCTTTGTTTTTCTTCAAAACTGGAAATAATCAAAACCTTTTATTTCATTTAGATGGTAATAGGCTTGTTAACTATTCATCAATAGACCCTTCAACAGGAGATAGGTCTAACAACATACCAATCAGAATAGTCAACAACGTAGTTACCAGTGGCGACTTTTTCTCATTCAAAGTGATCCAAGAAACCGAAACTCTTTTCCGTTTAATTTGGAAAGAGTCTAACGGAAGCCTAAAGTCTCAAATATTAGAATATACAGCCAATGGCACGCTTAATCCTATAGGTGCACCTTTTACCTTGTTTACTTCTTCGGTGAGCGGTTTTGCCATCAGTGCATTGCGCTATGAAGTGGATGTTAAAAACAAGAAAATATTTTATTTCTTGAGTAATGGTGGGTTTTATTATTTAAAATATGATGACCTTGAGGCGGGTAACATTAACCCTATATTGATCAATAACCTCAATCAATGGAACACCCAGCCCGATCAAGTTACATCGGTTGATTTTGATTCTGATGGCAATGTATATTACGCTGCCAATGGAGATGTATATTTTGCTGAATTCACAAGCAACAACAATCTGGCTGGCTTCTACAAGATAGAAACCACCGAAGCCGTGGGGTTGGATTTTCCTTCACAAGCAACCGGAAATTTCACCATTAATACTAATAGCAATGTGATATATTATATTGGTTCAAACAACAATGTTTATCAATTGTATAGAAAGCCAAACTTTGAAAGCAACAAAACATTTGGAGTAGTTAAGGCAACACCTTACTTGTTTAGTGATTTTGCTTCGCAACACCCTATTTTTGTGAGCAACTCTGGTGGCACACATTTGTTTTATAGAAACACTTCTAGCGACTTGAGTGATTTGTCATACACCGAAGCTTTGATAGCTTGCCGCCCAAGATGGGTGCGTGAAGAAGAAGCTCAAAATGAAGTGTCAGGAAAAGAACTGGGTGAATTGAAAACAGTAAACCTCACGAGTTCTATAAAAAACACAGACTGGTTGGTTTATCCCAATCCTGCTAAGGATATACTATTTGTTAAGCCATTGGTATCTCTTCACAAAGCTATAAGCTTTCAAATCCAAGACAATTTCGGTGCTGAAAAACAAACGTTCAGTTCAAACAATTGGGTTGAGGAAGGTATTGATATTAGCCACTTGTCGGCTGGTATATATATCATCAAAATCACTAATGAACTGGGCGTATCAAATGCCTATAAATTTGCAGTTACTAAATAAAAACCAAATATTAAGGGCTTGAGATCCTCAAGCCCTTAGTTTATATTTATGAAGGTTTTTCTCTTATTTATTTCTTTTTCATTTAGTTTTTCCCTTTTTGCACAATTGGAAGGTAGGTATCAAGCTCATTTTTTGCCTTCTAATCCGGGTGTAGTTGATATTGTCAACACACCACATTACACGATAGAGTCTTTGAGCGCTCTCAATCCACCACTTTTTAGCCATGATAACAATTTACCCTTGGAATTCACCACCCATGGAGCAATTATTTCTTCTGCAAAAGGTGACTGGCGTTTTGTCTCAGATGGATACCTGATATGGGATTCTACACAAAACATTATAGAAAACGGAAAAGTGTATGATTCGACAATTATCAAACCCAACCAAAATTTAATTCGAAAGAATGCGGTGGAATATAAAGCATTTGTACCGTTGGAAGAATACCAGCAAAATAAATACTACTTCATTCAACTTGTGAGCGAATATCAGCCTTCAGAAGAATTAGACCTCAACGGAAAAGAAATCAACCGGCACAAAGTAAGATTATATTACAACCTTATTGAAAAAGAAAACAAAATGTGGCATGTAACTGAGAAAAACAAAATGTTTTTTGAATTTGAAGACATGGCAAAATATTCTAGTGGGCTGAGCAGAGCGTTTCTAATCAAGGCTGTTGATGGGATTAGTACATGGTTGGTGGTGAGAAATAGTTTAGAAGACAGCTATTATGTGTTTAAAATCAATGGATGTGGGATAATACTAATTCACAAAATTGATATTTCAATATTGATGGGTGAAGAGTATTTAAAAACAACTAAAATTGATTCAACTAATAATGTTCATTTCAAATTATATCCTCATTCATTGTTGACAGAAGTTCGTAATTTCGATAATAATTTAAATTTTAGTATTTTCTTTAGATTTAACCAAGTTGATGGAAAAATTACGTTTGATAAAATGTTTGATAACAGTATAGTTTATAATCAAGTACATTTTAATCTTTTAGGTTCAGGTGAAAAGTTTAGACCTTTTATTAACAAACATGATGTTGTGTTCTATTTTCCATATTTGAGCCGTCATAAATCTCCATTAGATACTTTAGTGATTTTTCTTTCTGACACAAAAAAAGTTATAAACAATTCTAAAAACAAAGTTGATAAGAGTCTAAAGATTAACCTGTCTAAGGTAGCGAACTATTGGAGTTATGAAATGTCAAATAGAGAAAATACAATGACAATAGCAAATGCGCTTAATGGACAAACTTTTTGTGTTAATTGGATAAACAGTGTAGATTATGGCAGGTTCAAAATTATAAATGCTAACAAAAAAATTGATTCGATAAATACAATAAAATTTAAAGTGTTTAAAGGAATTGTAAATGATTTAAGATATATCGAAATAAATTTAAGCATGTTTTCTCAATACCTTGGTCAAGAGCAACAAAACCAAACTTATTATGCAGAAGGTTGGGTGACCCCCAATCTCAAAAAGTGGCCATCTGTGTCACTTGCAGGCAAATGCTCCGGGCTGTCCGGAACATTTTTGGTCAAAGACACTTTGGTTGCCGATTCGGTCAAAATCTGGCTGAACAACACTTATATGGGTGTTTTTCATGGGTTGGGTCAGAAAATTTATCCCATCGTTTTAGAAACCGCACAGCTTCAAGAAGGTCAACAGAGCCTTCGTTTGATTAAGTTTATCAATTGCGCCACAATTTCACTAGACACTACCTTGCTGATTGGCACTTTAGCACAAGGTCCAATAGTGCCAACATTGCCCAATTCCTTAAAATTGCTCAGTTGCAACCCAAGTCAAACCTTTGACATGCCAACTATAAACCAATTGAGCAACCAGCAATATAATTGGATTTTTAAAGGTGATACCTTGTTAAATGCTCAAATTCGCGAGCCGGGAGAGTATGTATTGCAGGTTTCAAACTCTTGTGGGGTTCATATCCACAAGTTGGAAGTTTCGATAGATACGTTTTTCATCCCCAATGTTATCACACCAAATGAGGATGGATTAAATGATAAGTTGATTATCAAACCATCAGATTTGCAAGGAAGATTATCCGTTTTCAACCGCTGGGGAGTCTTAGTATTCAGAAAAGAAGAATATGAGAACGATTGGATGGCAGAAACTGTGGATTCAGGACATTACTTTTTGGAGTATATAATTCCAGGCAGTTGCAAAGCAAAAGGATGGTTGCAAGTGATTAAGTAAACCATAAATTAAACAAAACCAATGATGAAAAAGTCAATTACAATGATGATGGCAATGGGCATTTGTCTAGCTACAAAAGCTCAAAACCTAGTAAAATTGAAAGACGGTAGGGGCTTTGAGGGCAAGGTAAAAGAGGTAGTTATCAATGAAAAGGTGAAAATATTGGTTGACTCAGTAGAAGTACTCATTCCTTATGAGCAGATTGAGTCAATGGAAATGCAAACCAGGTCTCTTGCAGAAAGCAAAACAACCCATTCATTCACTGAAGAAGAAGTCAATATTTTGCGAGAGTTAGTTGCCCGAAAATTGGGCAAGTTTGATTATGGGGTTAGCAAGTTTAGAGGCAGTGGTTATGTTGGATTTGTTTCCAGCTATGTTTTTGCCTTAAATGGCAAAGCAATCTATGGTCTAACCAAATATCTATCAGCGGGTCTTGAGGCTGAACTCATCAATGCGCGGTTTTACAGGGATCAAATCTATAATGGCGAACAAAAGCTTGGTGATACTAAAATGGGCGGTTACACCCAAATGCCATTATGTGTGATTGGTAAATTTCATTTCAGTAAACAGAAAGTGAGTCCTTA
>JBDNDT010000100.1:0-7884 GCA_046718985.1 Cytophagales bacterium | reverse complement strand
TTAAAACCAGTAACCAAAATCAAGAACTCCAACTGCAACAACTCAATGGTGCATTGGAAGAAAAAGAAAAGCAACTAAAAGAGTTAAAAACTCTACTAGAAAATGATAAACAAGAATTCTTTGCAGAATTAGAACGCCTAAAAAAAGCAGTTTTCGGCGAAGCTAAGAAGGAGTAATTATATCTTTGTCAAAGTTCAAAACTTTGACAAAGGTTTTTTTGATTAGTTACCCCCTTCCCTTTCATCCAAATCTTGATTATATTGCAGTTCTATCAAACTGTTGATTATGATTACTGACATCAACGAATTGGATTTAAGCAAATCTTACACTTACGCTGATTACCTCAATTGGCAGTTTAGTGAGATGGTGGAACTCATCAAGGGTAAAGTTTACAAGATGAGTCCTGCACCAAAAAATATCCATCAATTGGTTAGTGGCAACTTACACTTTATCATAAAAAGATTCCTTTGGAAACAAAAATGCCAAATAAGGCATGCTCCATTCGATGTGAGATTTGTGAAAACATATGGTGAACAAATCATCACCACCGTCATTCAACCCGACTTATGTGTGATTTGCGACCCAAGCAAAATTGATGAAGCAGGATGTTTGGGAGCTCCTGATTTCATTATCGAGATTTTATCACCATCGACTCGTGACAAAGATTTGCATGAAAAATTTGACATTTATGAGGAATATGGTGTCAATGAATATTGGATTGTTGATCCTTTAAACAAGATTGTAGATGTGTTTGTCTTAGAAAACGAAAAATATAGGTTGGTGCGAAAATTCACTGATAACGATACTGTCTCTGTGAATTCTTTACCCGGCTTGGAAATTGATTTGAAAGATGTTTTTGAAGGATAAAATTTCAAAACGAAAAAAATCATACACGATAATAAACTTTTCAATCCATTTGATACTCATAAATTTTGAATCCAAGCCTTTTATTACTACTCAGCATAAGGTTTTGAAAATGAGTTGATTTTTAATTTTAGTTTGAAAAAAGATGTTTAAACATCTTTTTTCAACAAAAGTGCTGCTCATGTGTTTTATACATAACAAAAATTTTAAAAAAACATGAAAAAACTTATTTCAACAATTGTATTAGCTTCTCTATTTGCTTGCAAAACAGAAAAAATGGAAGAATCAACAAAAGAAACTGTCACCATAACCGGACTTGAAAAAGTTTGGGAGACCGACTCACTTCTTGTTACTCCGGAATCAGTGATTTTTGACGAGAAAAGAAATTTTCTTTATGTTTCTTGCATCGGAAATGTGCCTCCTGAGGCAAAAGACGGTGACGGATACATTGCAAAAGTATCTCCGGATGGAAAAGTTCTTGTAAAAATGTGGGTAAAGGGGTTAAATGGTCCAAAAGGAATGGGAATCTTCCAAGACAGATTATTTGTCACCGACATTGATAAAATCGTAGAGATTGACCTTGAGTCAGGCAAAATTAGTGGAGAATACCCACTTGAGGGTTCTATTTTCTTGAACGACATCAGCATTGACGAAAACGGTGTAGTATATGCCAGCGACTCTTATGCCAACAGAATTGCGAAATTGGAAAATGGAAAAATCGAAATTTGGTATCAAAATGATAGTTTAGGCAACCCAAATGGATTGTTGGCTTTGGGTGGTAAGCTTTATATGATCACCTTTGGAAGCGGTGAGTTTGTGGTGTTTGACCTAAAAACAAAGGATTTTAAGAAATTGACTTCGGGAATAGCAGAAGGCGATGGTTTGATAAAAACCGGCAATCAATGGATTGTTTCAGGTTGGGGCGGTTCTGTGCATCTTATAAATGAGAATCTTGAGAAAGTTGAAGTACTCAACACCCGTGAAGAAAAAATCAATGCCGCTGATATTTGGCTGGTTGAAAAAGAAAGGTTGTTACTTGTGCCCAACTTTTTTGCAAATAAAGTAACGGCATATAAATTGAAATAATTTCTTAAAAAAATCAATAAGGCAATGAATATTTTCTATTTATTGCCTTTTTCTTTTGCATCAGACGAAATTATTTTGAAAAACGAACAATACAGTATGGTATAAAAATCAAATTAAAATGATAATTCCCTGTGAAATCATTTCTTGACTTATCAATTAAACTGTGAAATGATTTTAAAAACTTGGCCTTCATACTGTGAAGGTAAATAGGAAATCTCTGCTTTAAGTTTTTCAAGTGGCTCATCAAATGACTAACCACTTGAAAAATAATTTTCAATTTTTCAGGAAAGTGCCTGTTTGATTGCTTCAAAATTGGGAACGTCTCCGGCATTGTCTAATACTTCAGCATATTTGATTATACCCTGACCATCAATCACAAATGCCGATCTTTTAGAAACCCCCTTCATGCCCAAGACAAATTCGTCATAAATTGCGCCGTAAGCTTTGCTAACTTCTTTGTTAAAATCCGAAAGCAATGGAAAAGGCAAGTGTTGTTCGTTTTTGAACTTGTCTAATGTAAAAACAGAATCCACTGAAATTCCGAAAACTTGAGCATTTAAGTTATTGTAATTAGCGATGTCATCTCTCACTGCACAAAGTTCTTTGGTGCAAACACTGGTGAAAGCCATTGGAAAAAACAACAACACAACGTTGTTTCCTTGAAATGAAGACAATTGAACTTCATTCTTTTGAGAATCATACAATTTGAAATCAGGAGCTTTTGCTCCAACAGAAATAGACATAGGAATATAAAATTAAGGGTTAAAACACATTAGTTTTTGAAACTGTTCTTTTTGGGGGATTCGTTTTTTCTTCTTTCACTTATTGCATGAGCCACCTCAACACTCGCATTAATTTCAAAACCTACTAAAATGGCGATGCACATCAGATAATACCACAACATTAAAGCAATCAAAGTACCTATTGAACCATAAAGTTTGTTGAATGTTGCGAAGTGATTCAAATAAATAGAAAACACCAAAGAAATGATAACGATTAAAGCTGTTGCTGTGATTGCACCCACTGAGAAAAACCCAAACTTGTTATGGACTGCCGGTGCTAAGTAATAAATGGTTGAAAGTCCTGTGAAAAATGTGAGGATCACTATGGTATATCTCAAAACCAAGAAGAAATAAAACTGAAAATGTCCGAACAAAAAATCAAGATATTCAAAATAAAACCCTAAAATCACCTCCCCTACTATCAAAATGATGATTGCTGTGACCAAAACCAACAACAATAAAAATGTAATGCCTAATGCTTTTAGTCTGAGTTTGAAGAAATTCATTTTCTCGACCGTTTTATAACATTTGTTAAAGGCTTCCATCATGGCCAAAGTGCCATTCATAGATGCTATCATTGCCATGAAAAAACCTAAAGAAAGCAAACCTCCTCTTGGTTTTTTGACGATATCTTCAATGGTTTCTTTGGCTGATTTGTAAATTCCCTCAGGCATCACATGTTCTAATAACACCAAGATTTGATCATCAAGGTCTTTAATCGGGATGTATGGAATCAAAGTGAACAAGAAGATGATTCCGGGAAAAACAGCCAAAATAAAATTAAATGCCATTGCTTGTGCCTTGCCTTGAACATCATCTTTTTTGAATTGGCTCATGAAAATGTTCAACACATCCATCAATGAAACTTTATGCTTACTGATTTTAGTGTTTTCTAAAAAGAAAACCAGCTTTTTAACCGGTGGAGAATTTAAAACTAAATCAATAAGTTTTTTAATCATATTATTCTTTGATAAATGGTCTCAATGCTTCCATCAACTCTTGGGGAGGCAAAATGGGTTTCATATGCTCTGCGCTCACAAAAACCAATGTTGTTTCTGCCTTATTCAACAATTCTTCTGCTTCATTGAATGTTTCATATTCAAACAGGATTCTCATGCTTGGCATGTTTTTCACCATGAGATTGATTTTCAACAGGTCATCATATTTTGCAGGTCTGATATATTTTGTTTTCAGCTCTAAAACGGGCATCATGATGCCTTTTTCTTCCAGCTCTTTGTATGATATGCCTAATGCTTTCATGGCTTCAACTCTCGCCACCTCAAAATAAGTGGCATAGTTTCCATGATAAACATATCCCATTTTATCGGTTTCGGCATATCTGACCCTGATTTCGGTGATGTGTGAATACATTTTATTTAATATTCATTTTGTCTAACCCTGCCCTGTAACTATTAGCCATTTTCACATGTTCTTCGAAAGTTTCAGAAAAACCATGATATCCGGGTTTGCTCAAATCAGCACAGAAGAAAATATATTGATGATTTTCCGCTTTCAACACTGATTTCAATGAGGTAACAGAAGGTAAATTAATAGGTCCCGGAGGCAGTCCTTTATAAATATAGGTGTTATAAGGAGAATCTGTTTTCAGGTGGCCTTCCAGAATTCTTCTCAATTCGAAATTTTGCAAAGCAAATTTCACCGTTGGGTCTGCTTGAAGTTTCATCCCTTTTTTCAGCCTGTTGAGATAAACGCCTGCAATTCTTGGTTTTTCGTCATCCTTTTGCGTTTCAGCTTCAACAATTGATGCCAATATGGATACTTTTATGGGGTCTAAGCCTTTTTTTTCTGCTAAATCAATTCTGTCTTGCGTCCAGAATTTATCATATTCATCTTTCATTCTTTCAAGAAACTTTTCTACACTGAGATTCCAATAAACTTCATAAGTGTTTGGAATGAACATACACATCACTGTTTCCCTTTCAAAGCCCAGACTTTTACACACTGAATCGTTGTTTAATGCATTAAAAAGCTCTTCTTTTGGAAACATCATTTTTTTGGAGAGTTTTTCTGCCAACTCTTCTTTCGTTCTGATGTTGTTGAATGTGAGTTGAACCGGTGACTGCCTTCCTTTTGCAAGCATTTTCAACACCCTGAAATTGCCCGAGTTTCTTTTTAGTTCATATCTTCCTGGAATCACTTTTTCTTGATAACCCATCAGTTTTGCTAAAAAACTAAACGAAAGTTCATCGTGCAAGATGCCTTTCTTTTTCAGCTCTTTGACGAGTGTTTTGAAATCTGTGTCATTGGTGATGTATAATACGGTGTCATCTTTATCCACCAAAATATTATCGGTGAACATGATTTGATAGCCATAAAAAGAAAACATGACAAACAAGATTGCCACACCTATCCAAATTCCTAATTTAGTTTCGAACTTTTTCATTCAACAAAATTAACAAACGGGCTTGAATTTCCATCTTTCTCTGTCATTGCTTTTTGAATCTTTCAGTAGATGTGCAAATTTTATTGAAACTGTTTTCTGTTTTATTAGATTTTTGATTTTGTTTGGTCTTCAAACCAAGGTTGGACCTTCTCGCAAAAGGGATTGAGGCTTTGTTTGAGCTCCTTTTTTGTGTAGCGTAGCGGAACAAAAAAGAGCGAGTGCCGAAAGCCCGGCCGCGTAGCGGTTTGCCCAAATATTTAAAAAAAATGCTTTAATGAAGTTAGATGAATGATTCACAGATTTTAATTCCAATTGCGACAAGACAATATTCTATCTTAAAATTTCCACCTTGCTTGTAATTTCCAATCGCTGTCTGTGTTTCCGTCAATTCTTTCACCTGCGGAGCCAATTATATTTCTATCTCTGTATGTGGTTCTGGCATAGCGAAACCATAATTCCAGTTTTTTGCTTGCCTTGTAATTGAAGATGATATAGTTTCTGATACCTCTCCCGTTATAAGCCGGAATGGTGAAGCTGTAAAGGACATCGTTTTCGAAAACATAGATTCTAGAATCATAATCATCGGTTTGGAATAGGGCGAATCTGCTTGAGACTTTGAACTTTTTCTTCACATTCACGACCAAATCTTGAACCAATGCTGCGCCTCTGCTCCAGTTGCCGGCATGGAAAAATGAATTGTGTTGGAATCTGGTTCTGAAACTGATGAGTTTGTCTTCATTATAATCCATGTTGAGCATCCAGTTTTGCCTGATGGTTTTGGTGGTGAAGTCAGAAACAGTGGTGTTGTTTTTGAAATTTCGGTCTTTTCTTTCTTCTCTGAATTGGAGGTAAAGGGTGATTTTTCTGGTGGGTTTGTGGGTGAGTCGGGCAAGATATTCATAGCCACTAGTGGGGTTATCTGCTAAAAAGGCAAGCCAAGGGAAGGTGAATTTGTCATAATATGCTGCCAAAATCCATTTCCTATTGGGTTGATATTTTATTCCTGTGTAAAGTCCTCTTTCATTGATGTTTCTGGTGGCTTCTCCAAAGGCATTTCCATAAAAAGAATGGAAGTTCCGTTGATAATTTCTATAAACCATTGAAAAATCTAATTGCGGACTCAAGGATGCTAAAAAGCCATTCACAAAGCCTTTTCCACCACTTGATGAAATGGCAAACTCACCGAAGAAGCCAAAATTTTGCCATGTATATTGATAGTCTAAAGACCAGAGCCTATTGGTGGTGCCTGAAAACTCAAACTGGTTATATATTAAACTGTTTCTTTTCAGGTTAAGAGTTTCATTTTCTTTTGGTGTGAAATACGCCAATGCCAATGGTCTGTTCACATTGCCGGGATTCACAAAATGGGTGGTCAAATGGGTGGTGCCGATGTGAAGTTTTTTATCTAAGGAACTGAATGAGAAGTTATAACCATATTCGTTTTTCAAAATATTGAGGCGGTTTGCCATTTCTCTTTCAGTGCGGTGCAAACCTGAATTATAAACGGTGCTCAAAAATTCTTCACTGTTTATAGTCGTGTCGCCTGCCAAACTGTTGACATTGCCATCTGCTCTAATTGAAGAAAGAAAACCCGTGATGTTCAAACGCTTGCTCAGTTGATAAGTAGCGGCTGTGCCTCTCATAAAATTGCTTTCAAGCACTGAGGTATAAGGTCTGATACCCAGATTGTTTCTTCTCACTGTGGTGACGGTTTCTGAACCTTTTCCGATGAAAAAGCCTGATGAAAGCACAAGTCCTTGCCCGAATTGCATTTGAAAATCGCCAATCACCAGTGCTTTTAGTTTTCCTCTGTTTTTGACCATGAAATGATAAGAGAAAAAATCAAAGCCATATTTTCTAATTCCGGGATTCCAATCCATTCTTTCGCCCGGGTCTTTCTCTACTGTGATTCCCAAACTGAAATCATTGAAATGCTGAATTCTATATCTCCCATAAATCTTCATAGGGTCGCCTTCATATCTTTGGCTGGCTGTGGCATTTTCAGAGTAGCCCCTTTTGGGTTCAACTTGTCTTTCTGTTCGCCAAACCATATAATGATTGTCTTCTTCCCTGATTTTTTGCCAAATCGAACGATTATCGCTTTGCAAACCTCCGTCAGAAACATAAACCAAAGGCAAAAGTCGGTCAATGGTTGATTTGTTGAAATATGGTATTGCCTGCAACTCATAAATGCTGAGCAAATCACCGTTTTGTTCACGATATTCAAAAAAGCTGTTTAATTGAAGTTCAGAAAGAATATAAAGACTGCCGAGTTGAGTTCTTGTGGCTTTGTTTAGGTTCATTGGTTGACGAAAATATTGATAGACTGACTCATAAATATCATTATAATTCAGGTCATTTTCTTGAATACTAAACAATTCTTGAATGAAACCATCCATGTCTAATTCTTTGTTCTGGGCGAACAAAAACAGAGGAAAAACCCAAAAAAAGAATAATTTTTTCATGGCTCAAAAGTCTCCTCTTGTGGTTTGGGACTGGTTAACTTTTTATTATTAAGTGTGAAGGCAATTGAAAAATGATTGATAGAGCCAAATTTTTCGTTCCAGTTGAAGGCATAATCAAATTTGAACTGGTTTTTTTGATAGCCCAAACCGAATGAGTTGTTGAAAGCGTAAGTGGAAAGACCGGTTCGAAGTTTAAGGTTTTTGATAATTTCATATTCAAGTCCGAATTTGTATGTTTCTTTTACTTCTACATTTTTTTCCACTTCGGCGAGTATTATAGTTT
>JBDNDT010000010.1:0-16895 GCA_046718985.1 Cytophagales bacterium | reverse complement strand
CCAGCGGCGTGCGTCTGGCTGGGCCAGCTTAAGGGCGGGCAGGTGATTTTCGCAGAACATTAAGACAACTATTGTTTGGGTGTCGGATTCGGATGAAGAATTAGTAGATAACTTTGTTTGGAAAGATTCTCTTCCATTGTTCATTTATGAGTTTGCAGGAGGTGTTTCTTGTTCCGGAGTGAACATATCTAGGGCTGATACTATTGATTTTGTTTCTTCAAAATTATTAGCTCATCCAAATTTTTCGAACAAGTTGTTTTGGGAGAAATTTAATTTTGACGAAAAAAATGAAAAAAGAGAAGGTTTGATGATTTTCCCTTTTGTGAGACTATCTGAAAACAAGGTCTTGAAAGTGAAAGAAGTTGTTTTTGAAACTTCGACAAATAATAGAGTTGCAAATTCGAAACTTCAAAAAACAGAATTTAATTTACCTCAAAAATCAATTTTTGCAGAAGGAGATTGGTTCAGAATTGCCACAACTCGCGAAGGTGTTCACAGAATAAATCATTCTCAGTTACTTTCTTTAGGACTTCCTTTGAATGCTTTAGACCCCAAAACAATCCAAATCTTTGGATCAAACAATGGTATGCTACCTCAGGCCAATGCTGCTTTCAGAGCTTGGGACCCGATTGAAAACCATATCATGGTCGTAGGAGAAGATGATGGCGTGTTCAATGAAAGTGATTATATTTTGATTTACTCACCCGGACCAAACAAGTGGTTGGTAGATTCATCTTTGAAAAGACAAAACATTGAAGTCAATCTGTATAGTGACACTGTTTATTATTTCATCACCCATTCTCAAAATCAAGGAAAAAGAATCTCAGTTGACCAAACATTGCCCAATACTCAAGATCCTTTGATAGCCACCAGCAATGCGTTGTTTCATCATGAACAAGAATTGATTAATGTTGGGAAAATAGGAAGAAGATGGTACGGTGAGCAATTAGAAGGACAAAACAGAACCTTTAATATTCCTACTCCTAATTTAGTTGACAAATCATCTTTAAGAATCTCGACAAATGTAGTATCAACCGCAACAGGTTCATCTGAATATCAAGTGTTTTTGAATCGAAACCTGATGAGAACCACATCAATTGGTGGAATAGGTGTTTCTACACAATACATTGACGAAGTAGGTGTTCAAAGTTCGACTATGTTCAGCACAACAGTTGATGCTGCAAACTCTTTAGAAATAATGATTCAATTCAACAAGAGAAATAACCAAACAGCCCAAGCTTATTTAGATTTTTTGCAATTGGAATATTTGAGGAACAATGTTCACTTTTCTCAAACTGGTGGTGTTTTTTACTTTAATTATGCTTTAGGAGACAACAATTTAAACCGATTTCAAATCAACCAAACCACATCTAACACAAGGATTTGGGATGTAAGCACTTATTTTCAGCCAATAGCTAAAACTTTAGTTGGAAATGAGTTTTCAACAGATAAAAGAATGCGAAGATTTGTGGCATTTGAGCCTGAAAATACATTTTCTTTTTTGAATTCAGGAAGGGTAAGTAATCAGAATCTAAAAGCTATGGAAACACCTGATTTTCTTATTGTCACAAATCCAAGATTCACCTCAGAGGCCAACAGATTGGCTGAATTCAGAAGAGTAAATGATGGTCTCACCGTAGAAGTGGTAGAGTTGCCAAAAATTTATCAAGAATTTTCTTCAGGAAGTCAAGATATCACAGCAATTAGAGACTTTGCAAGATATCTTTATCTGAAAGATGGAAACGGAAAATTGAAGTATTTGCTTTTGTTTGGCGATTGTTCTTTTGATTATAAAGCGAGAGTATCTCCAAACACCAATTTTGTTCCAGTTTATCAAGCAAGAAACTCTCTTAGCAGAACAATGGGTTTTTCCTCAGATGATTATTTTGGTTTTTTTGATGAAAATGAAGGTGAGTGGGCTGAAACATCAAGCAACAGAGACCGATTAGAAATTGGAATTGGTAGATTTCCGGTACAGACACTTCTTTCAGCAAGACAAATGGTGGACAAAGTGATTAGATATTCAACCAGTCCCAATCGTTTTGGTGATTGGATAAATGAAATTTCATTCCTTTCAGATGATGGTGACAATAACTCTCACATGACGGATGCAGACAGATTCATCGCCAATGAAATCCTAGCCAAAGATTATCCTAATTTTTCAATAAATAAACTTTACCTAAATGCTTACACCCAAATTTCAACACCGGTTGGTCAAAGGAGTCCGTCTCTGATGGCTGATTTGAATAGAGTAATCAGAAACGGCACATTGGTGTTGAATTACACAGGTCATGGAAGTGAAGTGCAATTGGCGGGTGAAGCTTTGGTTACCAATCAATCAGTGAGAGATATGACCAATGCTGACAGAATGTTTCTTTTCGTCACAGCAACTTGTGATTTTGGGAAATATGACGATCCTTTCATTGTGTCAGGGGGCGAACATGCCTTTTTAAATCCCAATGGTGGAGCAATTGCCTGTTTAACCACCACAAGACCTGTTTATCAATCTTCAAACAGAGTAATCAACCAGGCACTTTTCAGATGCTTGTTTGAAAAGATTGATGGAAAAAACCCAACTTTAGGTGATTTGCTTAGGATAACCAAGAACAATTCTATTTCCGGAGTCAATAATAGGAATTATGCATTGCTTGGAGACCCCTCTTTAACTTTGCATTATCCAAGTCAAAAAATTGAAATCACTAAAATAAATGGGGCTGACCCCGGTCTTGCAAGTGATACCTTGAAAGCACTTTCCAGAATTGAAATAGAGGGTGTCGTTTTGGATAATCAAAATTTTGCAGATTCTTCTTTTAATGGGAATATGTTAGTGAAGATTTATGACAAACAAAAAACCAAATTCACCTTGGCACACATTGAAGGAGGAATAATGAACCCAAGCATTCCTTTTGTTGACAAAGGTGGGGTGATTAACCAATCAAACTCTACAGTGAGAAGAGGAGAATTTAAATTCACCTTTGTGGTGCCTAAAGATATTTCTTATGAATTTGGAACAGGAGAGATTGTGCTTTATGCAATCAATAACCAAAGAACTGTTGATGCATTGGGCTATCTGAATACCATAACAATTGGTGGTTCAGCTTCTGAGTTTGAAGAAGACAATGATGCCCCCGAGATTTCACTCTTCATGAACGATACCACTTTCAAGAATGAAGACGCTGTAAACAGGACATCTTCGCTTTTGGCAAAAGTTTTCGATGAAAACGGAATCAATCTTTCTCTTTCAGGGGTTGGTCACGAAATAGTAGCTGTTTTGAACAACAATACTGCTGAGCCATATATCTTGAATGATTATTATCGTTCAGAAAACAACAGTTTTCAAAGAGGAGTTATCAGATTTCCTTTTGATAGTCTTCCTTACGGAAGAAATAGCCTGAGCTTAACCATTTGGGATACTTATAACAACCCGGGAACAAAAACAATATTTTTTCATGTTTTGGCCGGAAATCCATTGCAAATTCAAGAGTTTATTGTGCAGAATTTGCTTGAAAGCGGTTGGTTGAACCTGACTTTCACACATAATAGGGGTGGGGAAGATTTGCTTATAGAGTTGCATATCTTTGATATTCAGGGTAATAATCTCGCAACGCTTGATGCAAAAGTGCTTGAAGCGCCAAATAGAGTGGATGCATTAAGTTGGAATTATCACGTTAAAGATTTTTCACTTATGACGAAAGGGTTATATATTTACCGCCTGATTGTTAAATCTTCTAAAGACGGAAGCACAGACACGGAAATAAAAAAAGTGGTATTGGTAAAATAGTAAACACAAAATCAAGTTATAATTCAAAAAATCAATCATGACATTGTTGAATAAGTCTTCGAAATCTCTCATAATTTCAACCATATTTTTAGCGGTGCTTTCCGCAAATGCACAACAAAATTCTTCTCAAACCATCATAGGTGGTGATATTAGAACCATAACAACTGCTATTCCTTTCATAAATATTGTACCTGAATCAAGAGGGGGTGCTTTGGGAGATGCCGGTGTAGCCATTTCACCAACCAACAATGACATGTTTTGGAATGTAGGCAAATTAGCAAGAAACGAGAAAGACTATGGGGTGTCACTTTCATATAATCCTTGGTTGAGAAGATTGGTGCAAGACATGTCATTGAATTATCTTTCAGGGTTTTACAAGACAAAGAAGGAAGAGGCTTTTGGAGCAAGTTTAACATATTTCGACTTGGGTAAAATTGAGTTTACTAATGACCAAGGTTTTTCTCAAGGAACATTTAACCCTCGTGAATATGCTTTTGCAGTGGCTTATTCAAGGGTGTTGAGCAAAAATTTGAGCTTAGGCGTAGGTTTGAAATATATTCACTCAAATTTGACCAATGGCATCAATGACACCAGACCTGCCAACACTGCTGCAGGTGATGTTGGGCTCTATTACACCAAACCTGTTTTAGTGAAAAATACCAATAACGTTTTCTCTTTCGGTGCTACCATACAAAACGTTGGCGGAAAAGTGGCTTATACAAATTCAGGTAGAAGAGACTTTTTGCCGGGAAACTTGAGGGTAGGAGCAGCTTGGACACATGAGATTGACTTCTATAACAAATTGACATTCACTTTAGACGCAAATAAGCTTTTAGTGCCAAGTCCTAAGGTGGTGAAATTAAAAGACAAAAGTGGAAATGACAGCATCAGAACCATCGTTGAAGATAAACCTCTGATGAGTGGAATTTTTGGTTCTTTTGCTGATGCTAGTGGAGGCTTGCGAGAAGAGTTACAAGAAGTTATCTTAGGTGGTGGAATTGAATATTGGTATAACAACACCTTTGCAGTGAGGGGAGGTTATTTTCATGAGTCTAAATTGAAAGGTAACAGAAGATATATCACATTGGGTGTTGGATTGGTTTACAAAGCAGCATCCTTCGATTTCGCTTACCTGATAGGGCAAGGAACAAACAATGCCTTAGGTGAAACTTTGAGATTCACTCTTGGGTTCTATTTCGAAAAACCAAAAACAGAAGACGATTCCATTCAAGATTAATAAATGCTAGACATAGATAGAAGATTTGCCCCACCTACGGTAAGCATAAACCAGTTTCCCGTTAAAGAGGCACAAAAAGATGAGACATTCAGCAACCTGAATGTCTTTTTCGTTCATTCAGAAATTCAGCCTGTGTGCAGAATTGAGTGGATATTTGATGCAGGAATGATGTATCACAATAATCCGGCTGTTCCTTTTTTGACAGCTAAGCTCATTTCAGAGGGAACAAAGAATTTCACTGCTCTGAATATCCAAGAAAAAATTGCCTTTGAAGGAGCTTTTTTTGAAGTCTCGGTCACCCCAGACAAGGTGATTTTTACACTTCATGCAATGAATAAGACCCTTTCAAACCTAACGGCTCTTTTGACTGAAGTATTCACTTTGCCGGTATTTAGTGTTCAAGAAATTGAACAACAAAAAAAAGTCAGCATTCAACAACTCAGAATCAACGAAAAGAAAACAGCATTCGTTGCCTCACGAGAATTTAGAAAGAGTTTGTTTGGCGAATCTCATCCTTTGGCAGTGACTTATGATGAAAATAGTTTAAATGCTGCAAGCCAAAATGAACTCAAAACGTTTTTTGAGCAACATTATAAACATTGTGAAATCATCGTTTCAGGGTCTTATGACATGCATGTGAAACAATTCATCAAACAATGGTCAGTTGGTGTTGAATTGTCAGGGTTAAAGCAGTTAAAAACTGTTGAAAATAATCATCAACCACATTCATTGCTTATCAACAAAGATGATGCTGTTCAAACGTCTGTTAGATTTGGTTTTACCACCATTTCAAGAAACCATTCGGATTGGAACAAACTTCGCGTAGCGAATGAGATTTTAGGAGGTTATTTCGGCTCTAGGCTCATGAAAAATATTAGAGAAGACAAAGGATGGACTTATGGAGTTCATTCCCAAATTCAATCTTCTGTTTTGGGGAGTTTTTGGGTTATTGGCACTGATGTCAAAAAAGAGCATAGAGAAAGTTGTTTAGATGAAATCCAATTTGAAATCCAAAAATTAATTCAAGAAGGAGTGAGTGATGATGAACTCGAATCAGTGATTAATTATATGAAAGGAAGTTTTGTTTCAGGACTGAACACTCCATTTGCTTTGGCAGATAAGTTCAAAACTATACATTTTTCAGGATTGGATTATACTTATTACCAAGATTTTTTGACAGTTTTGAATACAATCACTAGCTTTGAAATTCAATCTTGTGTCGAAAAATATTTCACTGAACACATCAATGTTTTGGTAGGTTAAAAATATAAAAAAGAGAGGTGTCCGAGTGGTTGAAGGAGCACGCCTGGAAAGTGTGTATACCCCTAAAGGGTATCGAGGGTTCGAATCCCTTCCTCTCTGCTGAGTTTAATTTTTTTGAATAGTCATGAATGATATCACAAGCAAAGAACTGAAAGAAAGAATTGCAAAGGGAGAAAAGCTCAATATTTTAGATGTAAGGGAAGTTTCTGAATATCAGCAAGCTAATTTAAATGGGTTGCTCATTCCCTTGGGCACATTGCCCAATAGGCTTGCCGAAATTGAAAACTGGAAAACTGAAGAAATCATTGTTCATTGCCGTTCGGGAAGAAGAAGCGACAATGCCAAGCAGTTTTTAGAAATGCAAGGCTTTACTAAAGTTAGAAATCTATTGGGCGGAATAGATGAATTTCTGGCATCAGAATAATTTTTTAAATCATGTTTCGTGTTTTATTTTTTTCATTAGCCCTATTTTTTTCATTTTTTTCTTTGGGGCAAAAATTGATGAGCGGACCTATGGTTGGAGCACCTGCCATGAGGGAGGTGACTGTTTGGTTGCAAACGGATATTGAATGCAATGTTCAAATTCAATACTTCAAAGTCGGTTCAAACTTCAAAATGTTATCTTCTGTTTTTAAAACTTCAAGAGAAAATGCTTACACAGCAAAAATTGCGCTTGATGGTTTAGAACCTAGCCAAAAATATACTTATCAGGTTCTAATTAACAACATTGTTCAGAAAATTGACAGTCTAAGTTTCATAACTGCACCCTTGTGGACATTTGGAAGAGCTCCTGTTCCTGTTTTTTCAGTAGCGATGGGTAGTTGTCACTTCACCAATGAAGCAAAATATGACAGACCAGGAAAACCTTATGGTCAAGACAGTTCAATTTTTGCAACCATTTCAAAGAAAAAACCTGATCTGATGCTGTGGTTAGGTGATAACGTATATCTACGTGAAGTGGATTATGATTCTCGTTCAGGTATATTTGCTCGCTACACACATACTAGGCAAATGCCTTATATGGTTGATTTTATCAGAAAGTCACACCACATTGCCATTTGGGATGATCACGATTACGGACCAAATGATTCAGATCGTTCTTATTATTTGAAACAACATGCAAGAGATGCATTTAAGGCTTTTTGGCCAAATCCTTCTTTTGGCTTACCTGATTACCCAAATGAAGGAGTAACCTCTTTTTATGAGTTTGGAGATGCAGAATTTTATCTCTTAGATAACCGTTGGTGGAGAAGCCCTAAAGATTTGAATGATAAAAACGCAGAAATGCTGGGTTCAAAACAGATTCAATGGCTTATTGATGCCTTAAAGACCAGCAAAGCAGCTTTCAAAATTATTTGCGTTGGAAGTCAAATGATTAACCCAAACACAAAATTTGAAAATTTTGAAGCATTTGAAACCGAAAAAAGTCATCTTTTCTCGTTGATTGAAAAACATGATATTAAAGGGGTTTTGTTTGTTTCCGGTGATAGACACTTTTCAGAAATTTCAAAATTAGAAAGAGTGGGAAAATATCCACTTTATGAAATCACCACATCTCCGCTCACGTCTTCATCCATCAATTTTGAAGAGAAAAACAAGCTCAGAGTTGAAGGGTCATTCATTAATCAACAAAATTTTTCAGTTTTTTATTTTTCAGGTGCAGGTAAAGATAGGATTCTAACCATTAAATTCTTTGACAAACAAGGTAAGGAATTGCTTACGCATATTATTCAAGCCAGCGACTTGAAGTGATGGTTGAAGTGAAAACTTTGTTTTTGGTTATTGAAGTGTGCATATAGCGTTTCGAATAAGCTGAATTGTATTTAGGATTTTTAAGAAACTTATCACAAGATGATGTCATCAATTGATGGCTTAGTCTTCAATATTCCATATTCGATTAACTGATTGATAGTATTGCTAATTTTAAGTTCCAAATTTTGATTTGAGACATTCCATTCCACTTCTTCAATCCATTTTTGAACATGTTGTTTTTCAAGCCTATATTTTTCAACGATTGGTTCAATGAGTGAAGATTTTGAAGTTGAGGAAATTTGAATTTGCAATTCTTCGATAATCTTTTTGATTAGTTTGTTGTGGTTTTTTGCGAAATCAGGATTGCAAGACACCACAAAACAAGGCCATGGACTAGGAAAATATCCAATACATTGAAAACCATTTTCGCCGACAAAAGGCATAGTCGTGAATTTTTCCCAATAAAAAACTTCGCAATCACCTCTAGAAAAAGCTTCTAAAGCACCATTCAAATTATTTACAACAACAAATTGCTCATCATTTAAAGACTTTCCGAGTGATTTAGCATGGATTTTAGGCATCAAGTGTGACCCTGATCCAAAACGACTAATCCCGAATTTATGATTGAAAATATCATTAATATCTATAATAGACTTACATGGAGTGTGAATACCCCACAACAAAGGTGAGTTTACATAAAAATCCAATATTTTTGCGTTGAATCCTTCAGAAATCATACTAATTGTGCCTTCAGTGAGGGTGATGGCCAGGTCTAATTTGCCCTCATTGAGGTCTTTCATCATGGCTCCGGTTCCGGTGCTGTAATCAATCCACCTGAAATCAAATTCCGGAAAAGAGTTTTTTGCATTTTGAAAGAAAATATGCCAATGAATGTTGAAATGTTCGGGAACACCCCCAATGTTGATAACTTGCATTTTTGTTTTGAAAAATAATCGATTCAAAATAAGCGATTTTTTTGATTGTTATATTGAAATTTCCAAATTTGATTTCAAAAAGTTATTGGTTGAAAGAATGCAATTTTGCCACAAAACGCATCACTTTGTTTAAAAATCAGATGATTATTCAAGGTGAATTTTCTTAATAGCTTGATAAATGAATTTGAATATGAATTATAAAAAAAGAAAAAAGAAATGGAAATGTTTTGATTGTTAGAAAAATGCCATATCTTTGCGTTCCTTTTTGAGGGATAGGTGAAATCAAAGAAACAAAACACGATACAAAGTGAATCCAAATAGTTACAGAACAGAGTTTCTAAGAAGCTCAGATGTTGAAAAGAAATGGTTCGTGATTGATGCTGAAAATCAGGTGGTTGGTAGATTAGCAAGCAATATTGCCAAAGTGATTAGAGGAAAGCATAAGCCAACTTTCACACCAAATGCAGATTGTGGTGATAATATCATTGTTATCAATGCTGAGAAAGTGAGATTTACTGGTAGAAAACTCACAGATAAAGAATATTTGAGACATACCGGCTTTCCTGGTGGACAAAAAGCAGCAACACCAAAAGAAGTTTTGGCAAAGCATCCTACTAGAATTTTGGAACATGCCGTGAGGCACATGTTACCCAAAAACAGATTGGGAAGAAAGTTGTTTAACAATGTTTACATATATGCAGGCAGTGAGCACCCTCATGCTGCTCAGCAACCTAGCGAACTTAAATTTTAACATAAGGTTTTATGGATATCATTAACAGAATTGGTAGGAGAAAGACAGCAGTAGCTAGAATTTATATGCAGGCGGGCTCTGGTAAACTAACTATCAACCACAGAGATTTTAAAGAATATTTCAACACTGAGGTTTTGCAAACCATTGTCAATCAATCATTGGCAGTAACAGAATCAGTTGGTAAATTCGATATCAACGTCAACGTTAAAGGTGGTGGAATTGCCGGACAAGCAGAAGCTGTCAGATTGGCAATCGCTAGAGCATTGACAAACATCAGTGAAGAGAACAGACTACCACTCAAGAAAGAAGGTTTCCTAACTCGTGATCCAAGAATGGTTGAGCGTAAGAAGTATGGTCGTCGCAAAGCAAGAAGAAGATTCCAATTCAGCAAACGTTAATATTTAGTAAAGGAATGTCAAAAAAACTCGAATATCAAGATCTTTTGGAAGCAGGTGTGCACTTTGGTCACCTCACAAGAAAGTGGAATCCAAAGATGGCACCATATATTTTCATGGAAAAAAATGGTATCCATATCATTGACTTAAATAAAACTTTGGCATGTTTTGATGAAGCCTCGGCTGCGTTAAAAAACATTGTGAAGTCAGGTAGAAAAGTGATGTTTGTAGCAACCAAAAAACAAGCAAAAGAAATCGTTTCTGAGGAAGCTGCAAGATTGAAAATGCCTTTTGTTACGGAAAGATGGTTGGGTGGTATGTTGACAAACTTCATCACAATCAAAAAATCATTGAAAAAAATGACTTCAATTGACAAATTAATGAAAGATGAATCTTTCAATAGTTTGGCAAAGAAAGAAAGATTAATGGTGACAAGAGAAAGAGAAAAACTACAAAAATTGTTGGGTGGTATCTCTGATCTTACAAGATTGCCTTCAGCTTTGATTATCGTTGATTCAAATCACGAACATATTGCAGTTGCAGAAGCTAAACGCTTAAACATTCCGGTTTTTGCCTTGGTTGATACCAACACTGACCCATCTCAAGTTGATTATCCAATTCCTGCAAATGATGATTCATTTAAATCAATAAATTTACTCATCAAACAATTGGGAGCGGTGATTGAAGAAGGTCTGGAAGAAAGGAAGAGAACTAAAGAAGAAGATGAAGAAGCTCAGAAAGACCAAGAAAGCGAGGTATCGTTTGATAGTTTAAAGTCAGTTTCTGAAGCTGAATAATTTTCAAAAAAAATAATTTCTTGAAATTGAACATTAACACTATCTTAATGTTCAATTTCTTTTTTATACCTACCTTTGTAAAGTTTTTTGATTAACTAAAATAAATAATTCGATATGTCAACTGTGGCAATTTCAGCACAAGAAGTAAATAAACTCCGCACCATGACGGGAGCGGGAATGATGGATTGCAAAAAAGCACTAACAGAAGCTAATGGTGATTTTGAAGTAGCTATTGATTTGCTAAGAAAAAAAGGTCAAAAAGTTTCAGCAGCGAGAGCTGAAAACGTAACTGCGGAAGGAACAGTGTTGATACATGTTTCTGATGATGGTAAAAATGCAAAATTGTTATCATTTGCTTGCGAGACTGAGCCTGTTTCAAAAGTGCAATCTTTCAGAGATTTGGCAAGTTCAATTTTGGATGTTGCTGTGAAAAACAACATCAATTCAAAAGAAGAATTACTAGAGTCAAAAATGGATGATGGAAGAACAGTTAATGAAAACATTATTGACTTGACAGGTAAAATCGGTGAAAAATTAATCATCAATGAATATCATAATGTTTCAGGTGAGAAAATAGTTTCATATATCCACTCAAATGGCAAATTAGGCGTTTTGGTTAATTTGAAAAATGTTGGTTCTGCTGATGTGACAGAAGTGGGGAAAGATGTTGCGATGCAAATTGCGGCCATGAGGCCTGTTGCTGTTGATAAAGACGGAGTTGATCCAAGAATGATTGAAAGAGAGATTGAAATCGGGAAAGAACAAGCAAGAGCTGAAGGGAAACCTGAAGAAATGCTTGAGAAAATTGCCCTTGGTAAATTAAATAAGTTTTACAAAGAGAGCACTTTGTTGAATCAAGAGTTTGTGAAAGACAATAGCAAAACGATTGCTAAACTATTAGACGAAACGTCTAAAGGCTTAACAGTAGCAAGTTTTGTGAGAGCACAAATTGGATAATTAGAAAACCCCGGAAGGGGTTTTTTTATAACTTGATTTAACTGAATTTTTATGAATAAAAAGTTTGTTGCATACTTTGGCTTGTTCGTTTCGATACTTTATGTGTTGATGGGAGCATATGTTCTTGCATTTGGACAAAATCAATTTAAAGACAATATTCGATTTTTGATTGGAGGTTTATTGATTGCTTATGGGATTTTTAGATTATACAGATTGCAGAAATCTTGGCCAAAAAATTAGCATTTTTATCCTCGCTTTTGTTCTGTTTTCTTGTGGCAATTCAGATAAACCTTTAGACAATGCCACCTCCGGAGAAATTAACATAGCCTGTGATTATTCTTTTGAGCCTTTAACAAAAGCATTGATCAATGTTTTTGAAAGCGATTATCCGAGAGCAAAAATTAATTTGTTGGTCACCACTGAGTTAAACGCTTTGAGACTTCTGAAAATAGATAGCGTTCAATTAATTATTGTAGGCTCTGAACCGGATACTTCTCTTATTGCTTATTTCAAAAACAAGAAAAAGAGAATAGAATTTACTCCTCTTGCATATGATGGTCTAGCATTAGTGACCAACCCAAAGTCAGCTTACACAAAGTTAAATGTCAATCAATTAAAAGGATTTTTAAGAGACAGCATTAATGAAACTAAGTTGGTGATAGATAAAGGAAATTCTTCTAACTATAATTTTTTAAAGAATTGGATGCTACCTGATTCAGTAAAAAACCAAATTTTTTCTGCAACCGACTTTGATGAAATGGTTTCATATCTTTTGGTTAGCCCTAATGCAATTGGAGTCATAGGTTCATCTCTGATTAGTGAAGATATGAATCCAAAAGTTCAAAAGTATTTAAATCAAATTGCAGTAGTGTCCATATTAAACGATTCAACAGGTGAGGAGACTTACCCTTTTCCTGATTATTTTGCAAGAAATGTTTATCCTTTAGAGAGAAAGATTAATTTAGTTTTTAATGCAAATTATTTCGGATTAGCAAAAGGTTTCGCCTCGTTTGCCGCCGGACCAAAAGGCCAAAGAATTGTGTTGAAATTTGGATTATTGCCGGATAGAATGCCAAGTAGGGATTTGAAAATCAAGTAATAATGCTTGTTTATTCAAAAGACTTTGTTCAGGAATCTGATTTAAATGAGGTAGTTGTTGAAATTTATTCATTAAGTAAAGATTTCAATATTTGGTGTTTAGAAGGAGAAATGGGTGTAGGTAAAACCACGTTTGTTAAATCATTGGCTCAGTATTTAGACATGAAGAATGTGAGCAGTCCTACCTTTTCGATTGTTAATCAATACCATTCATCAAAGATAGGAGATGTTTATCACTTTGATTTTTATAGATTGAAATCAATTAACGAAGCCTTAGATGTTGGGGTGGAAGATTATTTTTATTCTGGTCAGTTATGTTTGATTGAGTGGGGGAGGAAGATAAATATGTTAATTCCTGAGAAGTTTGCAAAAATTGAGATAAATTTGTGTAATCTAAACCAAAGGACTTTTAACCTTTACCTTTATGGTGGGCAAAATGAAATCAGAAATTGAATCATTGGCACAAGAAGTGGCTTTGTATCCTCAAGAAAAAGCACTTCCTGTCGGGAATAACAATCAAAATTTGTTTATTGGGATTCCGAGAGAAACCCAGTTGATGGAAAACAGGGTGTGTTTAACCCCAGAGTCTGTGTCAGTTCTTTGTAGTCAAGGACATGTGATATGGGTTGAAGCCGGTGCAGGTTTGTTATCAAGATTCACTGACAGGGAGTATAGCGAAGCAGGTGCTGTTATAGTTTATTCAAAAGAAGAAATTTTCAAGTCAGATATCATCCTCAAAGTTGAACCCCCAACAATTGAAGAAATTGAAATGATGAAAGAAGGTAAAACATTAATGTCAGCTCTTCAAGTGGGGAAATTAAATAAGGAATACCTTGAAGCCTTAAACAAAAAGAAAATTACAGCGATTGCCTTTGAGTTTATAGAAGACAAAGCCGGAAGTCGGCCTGTGGTGAGAGCGATGAGTGAAATTGCCGGAAGCACAGTGATGTTGATTGGTGCTGAATTGTTGAGCAGTGTCAACAATGGCAAAGGTGTGATTATTGGCGGAATAACCGGAGTTCCACCAACAAAGGTCGTGATCATCGGTGCGGGAACAGTTGCTGAGTATGCTGCAAGAACTGCAATGGGTTTAGGTGCAGAGGTCAAGATTTTCGATAATCGTTTATATAAACTGAGAAGATTGAAGCAAAGCTTAAACGCTCAAGTTTACACCTCAACTATAAACAATGCCATTTTGTCAAGAGCTTTGAAAGAAGCTGATTTGGTGATTGGTGCCATCCGTTCAGAAGATGGAAGAAGTTTATGTGTGGTTTCAGAAGAAATGGTTTCAGAGATGCAAGCCAATTCTGTTATCATTGATGTGAGCATTGATCAAGGAGGATGTTTTGCTACTTCAGAAATGACCACACACCAAGAACCAACCTACAAAAAATATGACGTTATTCATTATTGTGTGCCAAACATAGCATCTCGCGTTGCTAGAACAGCTACCAATGCTTTTAGTAATATTTTCACTCCCACGCTTTCTGCAATGGGTTATTATGGAAGTGTTGACAATATGCTTTTTTCAAAAGAATGGTTGATGAAAGGGGTGTATTGTTACAAAGGTTGTTTAACCAATGAACCAATAGCAAGAAAATTCAGCCTTAATTACAAAGACTTAAAATTATTGATGTTTGCCAGTTTGAAATATGGCAAAGACTGATTTTTCAATTTTCACCCCCGAATTTGGAAAACTAAACATTGAGGATTTTGTGAGCTTAGATTTGAATACAATCCCTAAGCATTTGCAATCTTCTGTGTTATTTCTGAAGTTTTTGAGGGGTAATGAAAGCGACTTTCGTTTTAAAACCTCAGGATCTACAGGAGCACCCAAAGAGTTAATATTTTCTAGGACAAACATTTTTCATAGTGCAAAAGCAACTCTTGATTTTTTGAACTTAAAGAGTTCAAAGTTTAAAAGTGTCTTGATTGCATTGCCAACAGAAAAAATTGCCGGTGCGATGTTAATTGCAAGGGCCTATTTGTTAAACTTTGATTTGGTGTTAATAAAGCCTTCTAACATTCCTTTGGAAAATGAATGGTTAAGCATGTTTGAAGGTTTTTCATTGCTTTCAATGGTGCCACATCAATTCAGTTTGGCTTTTCAAAGCAGCATTGCATTGAGCATTTTGCAACGATGTGAAAATATATTGTTAGGTGGTTCCCCAGTTTTGTTAGAAACTGTTAATAAATCAAAGCAGTTAAATGCCAATGTTTTCGAAACCTTCGGAATGACAGAAACACTATCTCACATTGCTTTGAAAAGACTATCACCGGTTGCGATTGATTTTTTTGAAGCCTTGCCTGGTGTTGAAATTAATTCTGATTCAGAAAGTAGATTGCTTTTGAAATCAGCAGTCACTGAAAATCAATGGATTTTAACAGATGACAGGGTGAAAATTTTGAATCAAAATCAATTTATTTGGTTGGGAAGAAGTTCAAATGTAATTAATTCAGGGGGTGTTAAAATTCAAGCAGAGGAGATAGAACGGTTTATCAGAAGTGAGATTGTTGAATTTCAAGATGTTGTTTTTTTGATTTTACCTATGGCTGACGAATTATATGGACAGGTGCCCGGTTTGTTGATTGAAGGTGTGGATAATGATTTGTTGGTTCAAAAGATAAAAAATCTAAATTTCCCTAAGTTTCAAAAGCCTCAAAAAGTATTTTTTGTGCCGGAGATTCCCAAAACAAATTTCAAAATTGACAGAAAAAGTGCTGAGTTGTTGATAAAAAAAATGATTTAATTTTTTGAAGATTTAGTCTCAAATTCCAACTTTCCAATAAAATCCATATTTCGTCTAATCCATTTTTGCCTGTTTTGAAGGAATTGACTGGGTTTAGATGCGTTATATTTCAAAGGGTTTGGAAGAATAGAAGCTATTAGTGTGGCTTCATATCGGGTCATTTTTGATGCGTTCTTTTTAAAATAATATTTCGAAGCAGCTTCAATTCCATACAGTCCTTTCCCTGTTTCTGCAATGTTGACATAGACTTCAAGAATTCTTTTTTTGCTCCACATGAGTTCAATTAAGAATGTGAAATAAACTTCAAGACCTTTTCTCACCCAAGACCTTCCATTCCATAAAAAAGCATTTTTAGCTACTTGTTGACTAATGGTGCTAGCTCCTCTTTTTTTAGAGGGGTTTTTCTGATTAAATTCAATTGCTTTTTGTATTGCTTTAAAGTCAAAACCATTGTGTTTTAAGAAATTAGCATCCTCAGAGGCGACAACAGCTAAGGTGAAAGGCCCGGCATTTTCAAATTTGACCCAACGATATCTTGTGTTGAAGTTAGGGTCATTTCTAAACTCAATTTTTCTTATAAGCATTAGAGGAGTTCCGGGAATAGGCAAGAATTTATAAGCCAAGACCCAAAGCAAAGAGAATAAAAAAATACCAAAAATGACTAGTGATAAACTTTTAAGAGTTTTTTTAAAAATCCCTTTAATTGAATGTTGAGTTTTTTTGGAGCGACTTGCTCTGCCGGTTTTTTTAGGAGCGACTTTCCTTCGCATGCTCATTGTTGATTAACAACTCAATCTCTTCAATTCGGTTTCCTTCTTTCTTTTTGATGGTGAAAAGATAAGGTGAAAGGTCAATTACTTGTTCTTCTTTTGGCAGGTCTTCAAGTTCAGAGATTATATATCCTCCAACAGTTTCATAGTCACCTTGTGGTAAACTTAGATTTAGTTTTTCATTCAAGAAGTCAATTTCCGTTCTGGCATTGATGAGGTACTTATTGTCTTCAATCTTTCTCACCATAGGAGCTTCTTGCTCGTCATGTTCATCATCAATTTCGCCAAAAATCTCCTCAATAATGTCTTCCATGCTCACCAAACCGGCAGTTCCTCCGAATTCATCAACGGCAATGGCAAGTGATTTTCTTTCTTCAATGAATTTTAACAGCAATTGGCTTGCAGATGA
>JBDNDT010000001.1:0-27707 GCA_046718985.1 Cytophagales bacterium | reverse complement strand
TCCTTTTAAAGGAAATATTGATGTTGAATATGAGTCAGTTGACACAAACACTAATCAAGATTTGCTGGCTGAGAGCTTGCTAAGCATGAGAAGCCAAATGAAAAGATTGGCAGAGCAAGAGAGAGAAAGAAATTGGGTGACTCAAGGTCTTGCAAAGTTTGTGGACATCTTGAGAGCAGACAACAGTGAACTTTCCATTTTGTGTGAAAAAATAACAAGTAATCTCGTTAAATACTTAGGGGCTAATCAAGGGTATCTGTTCATTGTGAACGATAACAATCCGAATGATGTCCATTTAGAGTTGATGGCATGCTTTGCATATGACCGAAAAAAATTCATTGAAAAGAGGGTCGAAATCGGTGAAGGATTGTTAGGACAATCTTATCTGGAGAAAGAATCTGTTTTCATGACCAATGTTCCTCAAAATTATGTACACATCACCTCAGGCCTAGGCGAATCAACACCAGGCTGTGTGACCATAGTTCCGTTGAAAATCAATGAAGAAGTTTTTGGATTGATTGAAATTGCTTCTTTCAAGCCTATCGAGAAATATCAAATTGAGTTTCTAGAGAAGTTAGGCGAAAGCATTGCTTCAACTGTTTCATCAGTTAAAGTTTCAGAAAGAACCTCACGCTTGCTTGCCGAATCTCGTCAGATGACGGAGGAGATGAGAGCGCAAGAAGAAGAGATGAGGCAAAACATGGAAGAATTGCAAGCCACTCAAGAAGAGATGCAAAGAATGCTCAAACAAGTTCAAACCAAGGAGAGCTATTTGAGTGGTATTCTTGACGCTGCAAAAGATACCATTTTGGTGCTAGACAAACAATTTAGAATCATCAACATGAACAAAGCCGCAGAAAAATCAAAAATCGGCGGTGGCGGAAAAGTAAAATTAGGATTGAACATTGTTGATTTGATTGATGGTGAGCAGAAAAAAGAAGCTTATACTAAATTGTTGAACAACACTTTAAAAGGCAATCCAGCAGAGTTCAATTATGAAGAAGTTTTGCCGAATGGTGAAACATTATATTATCTCATCAACCTAAACCCTATGGCTGATGAAACCGGGAACATACTTTCAATTGTGTTGATTTCAAAAGAAATCACTGAATTGGTCTTAGCTCAAAAAGAAACTGAAGCCATTCTTGATGAAGTGAAAAGACAAAACGAACAAATCATGGCTCAAGAAGAAGAAATCAGACAAAACCTCGAAGAGTCACATGCCATTGCAGAAGAGCTTGAAAAAAGCAAAAAGGAAATGGAAGAGTTGAGAAAAAAAGAAGCCGAAATTGCAGAAAAACAAATCTCATCAATTATGAAGGACTTGGAACAATGCAAAGTCAGAGAACAGGAGCTATTAAATAAAATCAAACAGTTAGAATCTAAAAACAAATGAAAATCAACAAAACTATAGTCTTTTTAGTAATTGCCATTTTTTCGGTGTTAACCGTTTGGTCACAAACCAAAGCTACTACTGCAGACGGAAAAAAAGTGTTATTGTTTGACGACAAAACTTGGAAATACGAATCAGAAGGAGTTTCTGTTGCTAAACCTATCCCAACGAGCGAAAAAAAATACTTCAAATCTCCGGTTGCTTCAACACAATTGAAAAGTAAAAAGAACGGATTCAGTTTGTTTATTGATTCCAAGAAATGGGATGTCAACAAAACTAAATTCAGCAAAGATGCTGAGTTCAACTTTCAGTTGAAGGATAAAATGCTGTTTGCAATGATGATTAATGAGAAAATTGACATAGGGATTGAATCCTTAAAAGAAGTGGCGATTGCGAATGCTAAAAATGCGGCCACCTCAGTTACAGTTGTCAATGAGGAGTATAGATTCGTGAATGGAGTAAAAGTGTTGATGTTGCAAATGCGTTGTGAAATTCAAAACATGGACTTCACTTATCTTAGCTATTATTACAGCGCTTCTGATGGATGTGTACAATTAATCTCTTACACTTATACCAACACTTTCAATGAATTCAAATCAACAGCAGAAGAATTGTTGAATGGTTTAGTGGTCAATTGATTTCAAAATTTGAGAGTTTTATTTGTTTCATTTCTTTTCTTAACCCAATCCATTCTGTTTGGTCAAAAAACCATTCTTATGGGCGGGAACATACACACCGCCTCGGGAGTCAAGATTGAAAGTGGTTTTTTGGTTTTTGAAAACGATAGAATTGTCTATCTAGGTCAAAACATGCCCGACACTTTAGGTTGCAAGGTAATTAATGTTCAAGGAAAAGAAATCTATCCAACTTTTATACTTCCTGTTTCTACGATTGGATTGAAAGAAACAGAATCAGTGAGGGCTACCTTAGACTTTAATGAAGTTGGTCAACTCAACCCAAACACCAGAACCCAAATTGCTTACAACACAGACTCTGAACTCATTCCGACAATCAGAGCAAACGGCATAGGTTTAGCTCAAATCATACCTAGAGGTGGGCTACTTGCCGGTCAATCTACAGTGATGAAGCTTTCAGCTTGGAACTGGGAAGATGCAACAGTGTTGAAAGATGATGGAATGCATTTGTTTTGGCCCTCCATATTAAACTCGTTCGGATGGTGGGAAGATGCAGCTTCTCAAGCCAATGAAAACAGAAACAAACAAATCGAGATTTTAAATAAATTATTTACTGATGCCATAACTTATTCAAAAACTTCAAACTCTACAAAAAACTTAAAGTTAGAAGCATTAATCAACATGTTAAAAGGGACACAAACTTTGTACATACATGCCGACCATTCTTCTGAAATCATCGAAGCTTTAGGATTTTGTACAAAATACGGCATCAAAAAGAAGGTGATAGTTGGTGCAGAAAATTCTCAAAAAGCTATATCAATGCTTTTGGAGACCCAAACACCCGTGATTTTCACGCGAACACATTCATTGCCACCAATGCAACATCAAGCAATTGATCATCCATATCGTCTATGTGTGGAAATGATTCGAAAAGGTTTAACCGTTGGCTTGAGTTATCTGGGAGATATGGAAGTGATGGGTTGCAGGAACTTTCCCTTCACCGCAGGCTCACTCACTGCATATGGCCTAACTAAGGAAGAGGCATTAAGTCTCATCAGCCTCAATGTTGCCAAAATTTTAGGATTAGAAAAAGATTGGGGTTCATTGGAAGTTGGAAAAAAAGCAAGTTTTTTTGTTTCTTCAGGCGATGCTTTAGACATCAAAACCAACAATGTTGAACTTCTTTTCATTGAAGGAAAGAACGTTGATTTAGAGACCAAACACACCCAACTGTTCAAGAAATACAGCCAAAAGTATGGTATTGAATAAAAGACCCAAGATTTAACATTTGATAAAGCTTAATTTTTTAAGACGGTTTTAGAGAACATTCAAAATAAGCTTTTAATTTTCAAGTTCTTTCAAGGCTATGTAAGCCATTAAACTTGATCCAATTTCCAGAACATCTTCATCAATGTCAAAAGTGGGGGTATGCACACCTGAAACGATGTTTTTTGATTCGTTTCTCACACCAAGACGATAAAAACACGCATTGGCTTTTTGGGTGTAATAAGCAAAATCTTCTGCTGCCATCCAAATGTCTAAGTCAATTACATTTTCTGCCCCTAAAAATTCTATTGCTGCGGTTTTAGCTATTTTAGTGGTCTCAACGTGATTTTTGAGATAAGGATACCCTTTCCTGATTTCCAGTTCAGCCTTCACACCCATGGCATCAGCTATTCCTGAAACTATTTGGTTGATTTTTTCATGTGCTTTTGCTCTCCATTCCTCATCTAAAGTTCTGAAAGTGCCTTCTACTTTCACTTCATTGGGAATGATGTTGGTTGCTCCTTGCGCTATGATTTTTCCGAATGACAAGACGCTGGGGATTTTTGGGTTGGCTATTCTGCTCACCACTTGTTGCAATGCAACTAGCATGTGTGCTGTTGCCAAAACAGGGTCGTTTATAGAATCAGGCATTGCAGCATGACCTCCCTTTCCAACGACAGTTAGGTAAATCTCATCTGCACTTGCCATATACATGCCTTCGCGAAAACCCACTTTTCCAACCGGGATTTGTGGCATAACATGTTGACCTATAACAGTTTCTACTTTAGGGTTTTCCAACACTCCTTCTTTGATCATCAATGATGCACCACCTGGAATCAATTCTTCACCCGGCTGAAAAAACAACTGTATGCATCCTTCAAAATCGTCAGTCATTTTGCTCAATATCTTAGCGGCACCCAGCAAAGATGACGTGTGCACATCATGACCACAAGCATGCATCACCCCTTGGTTTTTAGATTTGTAAGATACCTCGTTTTGTTCTTCAATCGGCAATGCGTCCATGTCAGCCCTCAAAGCAATGGTTTTCTTGTTCGGATTTTTACCTTTGATAGAGGCAACAATTCCCGTTCCTGCAACTCCTGTTTTATGCTCAACACCCATTTCAGACAATTTTTCAGAAACATAAGCCATTGTTTGATGTTCTTGAAATGAAAGTTCGGGGTTTTGATGGATGTGCCTTCTGATAGAAATCACATTTTCTTTCTCTTCTTTCGCAATTGCCTTGATTTTGGAAATGATTTGTTGCATTCTATTTTTTTAAATTCACTACATCGGGGACTATGAGAGCGTTTGGAAAAACCTTCTCCACCTTACCCAAACAACTAAAAGCTTCTACTTTTGTTAAGAAATCACCCACTTTTACCCTGTAATCAGGTTGCTTGTAAGTGGTGTGAATTTCAACTTCGGGCAAAATGGCGTAAACGGCTTCTTTAGCTCTTCTGACTTCATCTTTACTTGTTCCGAAATAAACCTGAACCCTATATCCTTGAGCAAGTTTGATGTTCTGATAGCTAGCCAAAATGGTATCCATTTTAGCTTTAATCAGTTTTGCTTTTTGGTTTTCTTCACTGAAATCAAAGGATGCTTGAAGATTGGTTTCCGAAGTCAAAGAATCCTTAATGTTTTGTTGTGAAATCGAATAGCTTGGCAACAAAGAAAAGAAATCTTCATCTTGTTCATCCGCTTGAGTTCTTTTTTGTGCATGTGACAAAAAAGCCGTCAAACTGAATGAAATTAGAAATAGTTTAGACCACAAATTAAAATTAATCACCATTCAGTCAAGTGTTTTAAGAATAGGTTTTCAGATTCTTGCAACCATTTTTTGAATTCATGGTGCACACTTTTGTGTTTAGGGAGATATTCTTTGAATTTATCGAGATCAAATGTTTTGCTTGAGATTCCGGCACCTGACTTCACAGCATCAACAGCATTGCATTCTTGTTCGTATTGACCCTCAGTTGGAATCATCATCACTGGCTTGCCCAAAAACATGGCTTCGCAGATGGATTCAAAACCGGCACTTGAAATGTAACCTGCACAAGTTCTCATCTTTTCCAAAAACTTCACATCATTGAGTTTGTGAAAAGTGATATTGGGATGAGGAGCAAACTCTTCGGCTTCTTGGGGGCGATCCCAAAAATAGTCAATTTTGGTTTCGCGGTTGTTTGCATGCCATTTTTGAACATCTTCGCCATAGCCATGGTTCACTGAATATCCTAAAATTGACTCGCCCGCTTCGGGGTTAAGTGTCAAGACTTCTTTCCTCAGCAATGGCGGAACTACTAAAATATTTTTATAATCAGTTTCTTTTCTGAATGACAATGCGAGTTTTTTGGATGCTCTGCTTGCTGTGATGTTAGAGTTCACATTCACTAAGAATCGCTCTAATGCCCTGCCTTTGGGGAACTCAAATTTGGGATGTTGTAAAAAATATTGATGGCCTACCACTACAAACTTTGCCTTTGGCTTGTATAAACCAGAATACATTCCGGCCAAGAGATCATAAAAATTGACAATCACATCAGGATTTGTGGCTTTCACAAACTGGTCTATCTTTTTCATGTTGGCGAAAAATGTTTTCTGCTTTTTGAGATTGAAAACAATGGTGCCAAAAATGTCTATTGATTTGTTGAGTTTGTCAGTGACGAAATTAGGGCTTTCGAATGTGTCTATCGGGGCTTTTATTTTATCATAAAAAAACTGAGGAACTTTTCTTCTCTCACTTTTCCCAACCAAGACTTGTACCACTTGGTGACCGTGTGACAAAAGCATTTCCTCTAAGGCAATGGCCTGTGTCATATGCCCTCTACCTTCACCTTGAACAACAAAAAAGAATTTCATAGCTAAAAAAATTTTTCAAATATAGCCAAGTAAGACCTCTTAACAAAAAAATATTGAAAAGCAAAAACGAACCCTAATTAAGCTGTAGTGTAATTTGGATTATTTTCATTCAAATAACTTAAAATCATAATTTTATCCTTTGATAGTGTTTTTGCTTACAAACTTACTAAGACATCAATTGCGAAATTAACTTAATTCGACATTCGCTCTTTTTCAGAGAATTTAAAGTTGACAGGTATCACAAATTTCACGGCAACGGCTTTGTCGTTCATCATTCCCGGCTCCCATGCAGGCATCAAATTCACCACTCGCAGCGCTTCTTCTTCACAGCCGCCTCCAATTCCCTTCACGATTTTCACATCTTTGATGCAGCCGTCTTTGCCTACTGTGAACTGAATAAACACCCTACCTTCTATGCCCATTTGAATGGCTTGTTTTGGATATCGAATGTTTTTCGACAAAAATCTTAACATTTCAATGTCTCCACCTGGAAAAACAGGCATTTTTTCAACCATAATGAACACTTCCTCTTTTTCAGGCAATTTGGGTTTTGGGGCTTCGGTTTTTATGGGTTCGGGTTTTTCTTCATGTAGAACCGGAATCAGGTTTCCCGAATAAAATAGACTGTCGTTGCCTTTCACGTTTTGAGTTCCCGGGTTCACCGACTTCAATTCTGATTGTGTGGGAGGGGCTTCATCTTTCACCAGTTCGTCTTTTTTGACCACAGGCTCGGTGAACTTTGCAGATGAGCTAATCATCTCGGCACTTGATTGTTGAATGGGTTTTTCAATGGATGGGGGAGGGGCTAACTCATTGAAGTTGATCACATGAACAGGAATCATCTCATCTAAATATTTCTCCGGTTCTTTTTCGAACCATTCTTTCACTTTTGGATAAGCGGCAACAGCCAACACTATCGAAAATGCTGAAAGAAAACCAATTGCGATGAATATTTTCTTTTGGCTTCTGATAAAAAATGCACCAAATTCAATGTTTTTGTTTTCAAACAAAATTTCATCCAGTCTTTTGTGGTTTGAACGGATAATCATAAAAAATTCAATAATATTGCTTTCAATTCATTTTCGCTGAGTTCAACAATTGCATACCTTTTGGTTTCTGTGATGTTCATTTCATCTAAAACATCAACCAAATTTCTATAGGTGGACAGTTTTCCTGGTTTAATCAAAACCATCATATCTTCAATTTCTTTGTTTTTGGCTAATAATAATTTTCTCAAGCCTTCAGTTGAATAGTCAGTGGCTTTTGAATGTTCGACATCATTTCCGAGAAACCAAAAAAGTTGATTATTTTCATGCAACACAAGGTTGAGGGCTTTGCTTTCTTTGATTTCTAAAGGCTCTTCATTGGCTTTGTTTTTGACAGGCATTGCGATTTCCATGGTTTGCGGTCTTGTGAAGGTGGTGGCAAGCATGAAAAAAATAATCAACTGAAAAGCAAGGTCACACACAGGATTCATGTCAATTCTTGGTGCCTCTTTAAGTTTTCCTTTTTCTCGTTTCTTTTCATAAAAACTGAGCACCTCTTTCACTTCTTCAAAAGTTTTGATATTAGATTTGGTTTTCATTTTCTCAAATCGGTTAAAAGGTTGAATCGGTTGATGTTGTTGGCTCTCAGAGTTTCGATGACTAGTTTCACCTTGGGATATTGAAGGGTTCTGTCTGCTTTGATGGCAAACCTTGCTTTTGGGTTGGCCATTCTTGCCATCACAATCCATGCATTGAGTTCATTGTTTTCCGCCTCATCAGGAATTCCTGTTTGGGGGAACAATTTTCTGTCTTGGTCTTTCAAGCTGAGATAAGCTTTGAGTTGACCCAAAGGAAGCCCAAAGCCTCTCAATAATGAAAATTTTTTAAACTCTGATTCCTGCAATCCTAAATTGAATTTGCTGTTGATGTTTTTGATCAGTCTTTCTCGGGTGAATTTTCCGTCCACGTCAAAATATACTTTTCCATCTTTGTCAACCGACAAAATCACCACATCATTTTCAGGTAGTTTGATTTCTGATGCAGAGGATGGAACCGCAATCTCTGCCGGTTCATCCACCTTGAAAGAGGTGGTGAGCATGAAGAAGATGATGAGTTGAAAAGCCATGTCCACAAAGGGATTCAAATCAACTCTTGGGTTGTCTTGAGAAATTCTTTTTCGAGTTGTCATTGCTGTGTTCAATCAATTTAAGACCACATTTTCAGCATTTGTGCTATAATTTTTGTTGAAAGCATTCACCACCACCATCTCAGCTTCGTCAATTTTGTGAGAAATGGCGGTGATTTTGCTGCTGAAAAAATTATAGAATATCACGGCAAAAGAACCAATCACAATTCCGATGGCGGTTGTGGTTAAGGCTTCTGAGATTCCGTTTGCCAAGCCCACCGCATCAGGGGCACCCACTCTTGCCAAGGCGGCAAACGATTTGATGATTCCGGTGACAGTGCCTAAAAGACCATATAGCGTGGCAATGGTGGAAAGGGTTGAAATGATAATCAAGTTGTTTTCCAAAACAGGAAGTTCAAGATTGGCCGTTTCATCAATGTTTTTTTGGATGGCTGCAATTTTTTGGTCTTTGAACATGTGTTCATCATGCAAGACTGCGGCATAGGTGATCAAACCCGATTTGATGACATTGGCAACCGTTCCTTTTTGTTGGTCACAAATGGCTTTGGCTTCTTCGATTTTTTTCTCATCTAGTGCCGTTCTAATTTGAACAATAAATTCATTGATATTGCCTTTTCCACCTGCTGCCATCAGCACCAAAAGTCTTTCCACCACAAAGGTGATGAGAATGATGGCAAAGGCGAGCAAGACGATGACAATGAAACCCCCTTTGTAAATGATGCCATAAAAATTTCCCGGCAAAGGTTGGCCTCCCACCACGCCTCCTTCAAAATTAGAAGGACTTCCGAGCAAAAGGTCATAAACAAAATAAGAGAGTAAAAAAGACAGAGGAATGACAACAGTTGCTAATCCTGAACTTAGGTTTTTAAAAAGCTTGATGAGAAATGTTTTCATGGGAGAAGAAATTGATTACGAACCAAATCTAAGCTTAGTGCAAATGGGGAATAATGATAAAAGTCAGTGGTTTTTATGACAAAACACAACAAGAGATATTGTGCTGATAAACAGATGTTTAACCTGTGTATTAATATTGCTGTTTACGATTCTTAACAAAATGATAATCTTGAAATAATCTGTTCTATTTCACATTCCCTTGGCAGTTGTCGTCAAATCCTGAAAAAATTGACCGGTGGAGAAACCTAACAAGATTAGTAAGTTTTACCATATCTTTCACAAACAACACTTCTGCTTATTGTCAAATCACCAAAAGAAACAACCGTAATGTTCATTCGTTTTGATTATTGCCCATTTAAAATCACTATTAGTGTTTTGAATGGGATTTTTTTGGCTCTAATATCTATTTTCTTTAGATTTGGTTTTATTTTCGTTCTCAAATGCTAGAAAAAGAGTCAAAATGATGGTCTTTGAATCATCTCTTTGATTCACTTCTTTTCATGAAAAAAGTTTCATTTTTTCTTTTGTTGGGGTTGCTTTCACTGATTTCAGTCAACGCCCAAATACAAAATGAAGACGCCGACTCGTTGATGATTTCTAAAGTGAATCTTTCAAAAGTTGCTATTTTTTTTGACGATGTTTATTTCTTAGCAGGTGTCAGCACTTCAAATTTGTATTACAGTAAACTATTCAGAAATCTTGCTTATGCACCGGGTTTCAACTTTGGGATAGAGAAATATTTCCCTATGTATGGCTTGATGTTCATGAGCACAGGATTGAATATGACAGAGCGAAACTTTTTTTATAAAACCAATGCCCAAACAGAAAAAATCAAAAGTTTATACCTCAATATCCCTATTTCTTTTGCCTTTGAATTGCCCGTGTTGAAGAAGTTTGATTTTAGGTTTTTGCTAGGGGCAAATCTGGGAACAAGATTAAATTCTGTGACCTCTCAAACATTTCATATTTTGAGTGATTCATCTGAAGTTAGATTTCAACCCAAAAATTTCCATGATGTTGATTTCGGCTGGTTCTTTGGGTTCAGTGCTGAACACCGAGATTTTTTCTTTCGATCAAGATCTTATTATGGATTCGTTAAGTTTGAAAGAGCTGACCAAGGCATGATGCATACTTTCAATTTTGATGCAGGCTTTTTTTTATTCAGGAGGTTAAAATTTAAAAAGACCGGAAAATGAAAAAGCTACTTATATACTTTCTTTTTCTGCCCTGTTTCATATTCGCCCAAACTGCATGGCAGGAAACCCACCATTGCAATGCCAAGTTTTGTGGAAAAGAAAAATTCCAAATAACACAATCAGAAGGCGAAAAAACCAGAAACGGAAAATACTTCTTCTTTTCAAATCCGCAAAGATTTGTGAAAAATGACACTTTTCAGGTTTCTGACCTTTTTGTTTCAGGTTTTTACCAAAACAACTTGAAAACAGGAAAATGGCAAGTTAAACTCAATCATTTTTTCATTCATGAAGAGATTGTCAAAAGACAATTTGACGTGAAATTAACTACTACCATGACTGGTTCTGAAAAAGAATGTTCTGTTCATTTTAAACAAGACTTGCTCAACGGAAACGTTGAATTATTTGAAAGGCAAATAGCAAAAGAAAGGTACGGAATCAAAAATAAAATCCTCAAATTGTTTTTCGACTCAGACACCCTCAAAGGTGATTTTTTTTTCAATTTTAATAACAGAAGCATCAAAGGAAAAACCAATGATGAAGGATTTTTAGAGGGTTGGCTTGAGATGTTTTACAAAGAAGGAAACAATAAAATTTTTGAAAAAAGAAAATATGAAAACGGATTTTTGATTGAATTGGAAAAAAAAGACATGGCTAGTCAAGAAGTTCAAGTCAAAATCGAATATTCTGAGGTGAAAGAGTTGTTGGAAAAACTCAAGGAAGACCCAAAGAGACTGAACTATAAAATATCTCAACAGTATTTTGGAACAAAATTCAATATTGGTTATCCTACATACGATGCCAGGCTGACACAACAATCAGAAGGAAATTCAATAATGGAGGATGTTTTTTTGTTAAGTGATTCAATTTATGGTTTTTTGGGTCACACAAAAAAGAAAAACATTGTCTTGAAACTAACCCGAAGGTTTCAATACGTTTATGACACTACCGAAAAGCCAATTATCAGCCGATTGAAAAATGCTTGTGATTCTTTAAATTCATCTATCAATCAATTTCTTTCCAAACCAAGCGTGATGTTGAGGAGAAACATGTCTGATTCTATCAATAAAAAATGCTTGATTTTAGCACTTTTCAGCTCAAAATTAGACACAATTAGCAAGGTTGTTGACAAAATTGAAAGCGGGTATTTTGATTTCAGGCAAAGGGAAAAATACTACGAATCAGGTGTTCCCGGTTTGCACAAAACCGATAGCATTGAAATGACCAATGCAAAAATTTCGGTCAAAATAGAGCCTTTGATCGACCGTTCAGATAACTTGTTGCAGAATTTAGATCAATATTTTCAAGACCTCAAGAAACAGTCATTGTCAACAATCAAGCAAATCAAAATGAACTTAGTCACTTATGAAAACCAAGAAATCATTGACAGTCTTGAGCAGGTAATCTCAAAAAATGAGAAAATGCTTCAAGAAAACTATATCATAAAGCAGAATCTTTCTCAAAGTGAAGCTTCCAAATTGAGCTTTTCGAATAAACTTTTCTTGAGTTTAAATGAAAGAGTGGTTACTCCTTTGAAAACCAAATACATCAACAACTCACTTCCACAAACCGAGGTCATCAGTTTGGCAAACAATCTAATTTGTTATTATGGGTTTTTGAATCAACAAAAAAAACAATTGGATAGAATTGGTGAGATGTCAAAATTTTGGAATGATTCTCTTTTCACTCTTTATAAAGACAATCCTTTCGATTTCAGAAAGTTGGAGTCTAAAATTCTGGAAAACATCCAAAACGCTTCCAATATTTTGCTTTTCAACTATGCAACTCTACTGTTAAATGCAAAAACTTGTGAACAAGTGAATGCTGAATTCAACAAAATCATGAAATTAAACAGCCGTGTTAGAACTTTAGTTAAAAACCACCAAAATGAAAAGGTTTTGAATCTGAACAAAGCCATAAGACGTGAAAGAGTTCCCGGAAGAATCGAAAAGTATTTGGATTTATGAGAAATCAGATCGTTTTGATATTATTTTTGGCTTGCTCACTCCAGCAAGATGCTTTCTCACAAAGTAGAGAGTTTCTAAACAACAAGGTGATGTACACAAAATATACCATCGCTGACTTTTTCAATGATTCAACCAAATGGGCTTGGGAAATTGATGTGGTTTATAGAAGGCAAAGCGAACTAGGTCAATATGATTTATGGAAACATCCTCTCAGGTTTAGTATGAGGTTGTGGATTGCATATCAAGCAACAAAATATACCAGAATTCATTTTAACCCCATTGCTATGGTTATGTCAGCACCTAGGTTTCCACAAGAAAATGATTTTGGTCGTTCATTTGAAAGAGAATTGAGATCAACACTTCAAATCAACAATTATGTATATTTTGGAAGGCACAATTTTACCCATCGACTCAGGTTCGAATCTCGTTGGCGTGGAATTGATTTGCCTGATGGCGCTGTGCATAATTTTAGATTCAGATATAGATTGAGATTAAGAACTCCATTGAACTCTGATTATTTTTACAAAAACAACACCATTTATCTATCAACTTATTCAGAAGTTCATATAGAATTCGGAAAAAACTATGGGACTAATTATTTTTCTCAATCGAGAAATTATGTTGGTCTCGGCTATCGATTCTGGGATTGGACACGAATAGAAATTGGTTATATTCATCAATATAACATGAGGACAAATAACCGACAAATAGACATTTCAAACGGTCCGTTTTTTTATTTATTTTGTGATATCCTCAGCAGAAACAAGAGACAATATAAGTTTTCGTTTTGATATATTGTTTGAAACCATTGAGTGAATTGTATTTGATTTTAATTGTTTATCAACGCAAAAATAATTTGACAAGTATTTTCTTCAAGAAGCACATTTATAGTGAGTTTCAATATATTCAAAATGTGATTCGCTAAAAAAATTAGAGATAAATAGCTCAAACTTTACTTCTTCTGTTGTCAAGCTTTTTGATTAATTTACTAGCTTTGCCAGCTTCATATCAAGAATTGCGCAATAAAGATGGAAAAAGAATCATCATTGGGGTTTATAGGCAAAAAAATAAACGAAATAAGAAAAGCTAAAGGCCTCAACATGAAGACAGTTGCAGAAGGTGCTAATATTTCAATGGGTTTATTGTCTAAGATAGAAAATTTCAGAACAATGCCCTCATTACCGGTTTTGCTAAGCATCAGCAAAGCTTTAGAAGTAAATTTGGCTGATTTGGTTGAGGATGTGAACACAAATGTTGTTGCAAAAACAGAATATTTGCTGGTTAGAAAAGACCAAGGCATGATAGAAACTAGGGAAGATTCCAAAGGCCTAGTTTATAGATCATTAGTTTCAACTTTTGTGAACAAAATCAATATAAGAGCAAATATTGTAACTATAAATCCAAATGTTTACCGTGAACCACTTAGCACGAATGGTATGGAGCTGGTGCATGTCTTGTCAGGTTCTGTTTATTATGGAATAGGGAATGAACAAATAAGATTAGAAAAAGGTGATACTTTATATTTTGATGGCAATATTCCTCACTCTGTTGAAAACAAAAATGATATTGAAGCAATGATGTTCAAAATTTATTTCATAAACCAAGAATAAAAAGGGCCTAAAAGCCCTTTTTTAAGTATTCAATATTTTCTCTAAAGAATTTTCTGCAAAACCAAGACTTGTTGTCATGCCTTTGCCGCCAATTCCAGTGACTATGTGAATGCGATCGCTAATACTTCTTTCAAATACTTCTTTAGTTTCATGTTGTGCATAAAAACCTGCCCAATGGCTTGTCATTTCCCACGAAGGTAAATCAAGAACTTTTTGGGCTTCATTGATGATAACATTTGCCATGTCCATCCTCACCTCAAAGTCAAGCTTGTAGGTTTCATTGGCAGGCGCATATTCATGTGAATCGCCAATAATTATTGAGCCATCAGCACCTTGTTTAAAAAGAATATGAATACCTAACTCTTTTAAAATCTCATATCTAGGAGCTTTTTCCAGTAAATGGTAGGCTTTGGTTTCTTTAAAACCATCATATCTGCGAATGGTGGTGCCGGTGAGCAGATTTCCTTTTATTGTGTGAGTGGTGATAGGTAGGGTTCGCATCATATTGAGCTTACTCACTATTAAACCTGATTGGGCGTATAGTTCAGGAAACAGGGTGTAATAATCTCTTCCGGTGCAGATTATGATTTTTTCTGCTTCATGTGATTGCCCTTTTGCTGTTTTCACAATAGAGGCATTGTTAGTCTGCTCCACATGAATGGCAGTGTTGAGATATTCAATATTAAACAATTGAGGATGTTTTTCAACCAAAAAATCTTGAATGGCTTTTACTGTTTTTCGGGGTTCTGCAGACACCTCATCTGAAACAAAGATTCCTATTTTTGCATAATCTTTTTTTAGAAATGGAATTTTTTCACAAAGTTCATTAGTGCTAAGAATTGACACATCAAAACCTTCCTCAATCAATTTAGGCATAAATTCTTCTAGCACTGCTTGCTCTCCTTCTGTTTCAGCCAAATAGTAAGATCCAAAAGATGAGATGTGGATGTTGCCTTGTTTCTGAATATGCTTATAAATCTCCACACTTCTCTTGCCATAGGTTCTCCAAATGCCTGTTTGACCAGATGGCACAACCTGTCCAAAATTCATAGTTGATGATTGAACCGGCGCACCCTCCCTTTCTATAAGTGTTACACTCAGTCCTTTTTCCAAAGCGTGATAGGCATGAGCGGTTCCTAATATTCCTCCACCAACTATACATAAGTCTTTTTTAGTCATTTTTTAAGATTGTTTTGATAAATGAATAATTAAATTTTTGATATCTTTTTTGTGAATGTTCTCATAAAGCAGTTGCCACTTTTTTTTAAAACTGAAAAACAAAATCGCCATAAATACAGAGGCTAATACACCAAATGATGTGAATAGACAGATATTAACAAAGAGAATTGACCAAGAGTCGCTGTAATTAATCCATTCTTTGCCCAATAGAAGTGCTACACTAAACATATAACCTGTAGAATCACATATATATATCAAAAAACCGGCGTTGCCTTTCATTTTAAACAAAGCTATCAATCGGTCAAAGACCACAGATTGCAAAGGAGTATAGGCAAAAAACAGTCCACTTCCGGCAGTGATCATCCAAACAAGAGGAGTAATTAATCCAATTTTAAACATTAAAGTACTACATCCCAAAACCAGACCACCAGTCAAAATAAAATATAAACTTTGATTAAATCCTTTAATGTTGTTTTTAATGGTTGAAAGGTACATCAAACCCAAAAGTGTAATTAAACCAACAGGCATTTCCCCTAATGCGTAAATTTCTGAATGATTCCCATATCCTAGTTCGCTCCAAATCTCAACCCCAAAATTATCTCTAAAATCGCGGCACACCGTTAGCAATATATAGCTGAAACAAAGCAGAAAAATTCCCATACCATACTTAGCTAACATTTCTATTTTTTCTCTGTTACTCATAGGTTCTCTTATGGTTTTGAGAGCAATATCTTCGTTATTAGGAGCCGGGATTTGCTCAAGCATCCACACAAAACCAAAAAATAAAGGCAAGAATATACTGGCAGTCACCATAGGCATGCTAAATTCATTCACTCCGACCACTTGAATCAGGTATTGAGCTATTGATTTGAGAATACTAGAAGAGAAAATGATGCTAATTGTCAGTCCGCTTACTATTAATTCGGTAAGTCTCCGACCTTCTAGGTAACTAAACACCACCCCAAATACCATCCCCAAAGGAAGACCGTTTAAAAACAAGCATATTAAATGATATGGAGTGGGTACGAAAGCAAACAGAACAAGGGGCAAATATGATGAAACAACTAAAACAGTTATAACTCTACTACGAGATTTTGCTTTTAATTCAGAAATGACTTTCACTCCGGTAAACTTTGAAATCATATATCCTAAAACTTGGGAAATGATAAGAACTGATTTATAACCCATTCCTAAGAAATAATACCCTTCATAGCTTGCAGAGTTAAAGGGTTTTCTGAAAGCATACATGCAGAAATAAGTTCCAAATGAAGCTATTATGCACCAAATGCTGAATAGGTATTCATTTGTTGAGAGTGTCTTTTTTATTTTCATAATATGGAATATTGTTGCAAATATAGCGCAAGAAAGATATTTAAATGTTAACATATTGTTAAGTATTTAACTAATAGTAAACTTTTTTCGAAAATTTCTTATACATTTGTAAACAATATGATATTGTAAATTTTAAGAATATTTGAATAGTTACTTTAAAATGGGTAAAATTATTGAAAACATCTCTCTTGTAGTGCTGGACATGGCGGGGACTACCGTTAGAGACAATTCTGAGGTTGAAGGTTGTTTTGCTAAAGCTTGTGAGCAAACCGGATTAAGTTTGTCGGCTGAAAGAATTAAATCAGTCCAAGGTTGGTCTAAAAGGTATGTTTTTGAGGTGCTTTGGTCTGAAAAATTAGGCTTGCCAATAGAAATGGTAACCGAAAGAGTGGATCATTCTTATGCTGTATTCAAATCTATTCTTGAAGATCATTATAACACATCAGAAATTGTGCCGACAGAAGGATGTTTGGAGCTTTTTTCGTTTTTGAGGTTAAATGGTATTAAAATAGCCTTAACGACTGGTTTTTATAGAGAAGTAACAGATATAATTCTTCGAAAACTGGGTTGGCTCAAAGGTTTGGATAAAAATTATAAAAGTATAGGAAACTCTTTTATTGATTTGTCAATAGCAGGAGATGAAGTGAAAAGGGGGAGACCTTTTCCCGATATGATTCTAAAGGCCATGGATATTTTTGGAATTGATGATTCTTCAAAGGTGATTAGCATAGGAGATACCCCTTCTGATTTGCAATCAGGTAAAGCCGCGGGATGTTTTTTGACACTCGGTATCACCAATGGAACACATACGAGAGAATTGCTAATGCCATATCCTAATGATGGGTTGTTGGGAAGTTTGTATGAACTGATAAGCTTGCTAAATACAGAACAAATGGAGTTGCAAGTCTGTTAAAGCATATTGTTCAGTCTTATATGTTGGCTATACTTTCTTATAATGAAATTATAGCCTTTTTTGTTTCATATTTACTATCTCATACTTATTTAAAATCAGCTATGGAGGTTTTGCATATTCTTTTTGAAGTACAGAAATTTACAAATAGTAAATAATTTTAACATATAGTTAATAATGAGTTAATATTTGGAAATTACTTTTGCGCCATAATCTTCCAACTGATTTATGATACGACATATATTGTGTTATTTCACTTGTTCTTTAATGATTGCACAAACACCCTTGTATGACCAACTAAAAGATTTTAATGACATACCAGGAAGGGTAGCGCTTTGGGATTTCAACGACGTAACAGATTTGTTGAAATCGACAATAGGGCCAAACTTGGAATTTGTAGGAACCGGAAGTCTTTCTGTGGTTAGTGCAGCAGGGTACAGCGACGATAAAGCTGTGATAGTGCCAAAAGGTTCTTATTTGAGATTTGCCAACCCTGTTCCTGCCAACGGTGGCAGCACAACATTTACTAACGAATTCACTATAGTATATGACGTTAAATTCCCTGAATTCAACCTTTTTAATGGTCAAACTAACAATGGTTTTTATTCTCTTTTGCAAACAAGCAACACCAATTCAAACGATGTTGATTTTGCAGTTAACGGCAATGGATTTCCATGGATGGGTGGAGCGACAACACCTTTGTCTTCAAGGAGATTGATTCAGGATCAATGGTATAGGATTGCGTTTGTTGCCAAATTGGGTGAACATGTAAAACTGTATATTGATGGTCATTTAATCCATACTTACACAACAGGAGTTGCTTTAAATGGAAGAATATCTTTGTATCCTAGTTCAGCTACAAATCCTTCGGTTTTGCTTTTTGCAGATGATAATGGAGATGACAATCCAATTTATGTATCATCTGTTGCAATGTATAACAGATCTTTGTCCGAAACCGAACTTGAACGAATGGGTGGGTATAATTTGGCCAATAAATCAATCGAGTCTTGTCCAAAATTAGTAGCCTTTTTGTCAAATTCATGTGGAGGGTCTGAAATTAAGAATGAGTGGTTGTTGTTCAAAACAGGCTCTGAACCTTTCCAACTTGATAGTTTAAGGTTTTCATGGAGTGACAGAGAATATGGAATTGTTTACAATGCTTTTGATGAACCGGCATCAGGAATACCTTATTCAGGAAACTGTAATACAACAAATTGCAACGCAACTCAAATGCAAAGATTGGTGAATGATAGCAAAAGATTAAATAGGTATAACAGCATCAGTATGGCAGCTCCCGAGCCGAATTGCAGCCCTTTGAAAAATGTGCCTGCCAATGGCATTATTCCTGAAAACGCTTATGTAATAGTCTTTTCCGGTGTTTCAGCTAACCTTGATGCTTCTGATGTGTATCCTATTGATTTTTCTGTTTTTTGTGATTACGGATTTGATGTTTATTTAGTAGCCACTAATAACACCGGTGGTTCAGGATCAATGTATAATAGTGGTGTCCATACTTTGTCTATGTCATTTGATGGTGTTTCTTCTTATTGTACTGATTACTCCAACGTGCACAGTTTGGCATTAGGCGCTGCAAATGCAGGTGAGTTGATTGTAAATAGCACAATTTCTTTAGGAAATGGTAATATTGATGGTGACGGAGTGATGGTTTTGAGTCCAAACACAGGAGAAGAACGGAATTTTACATCATGTATAATTGCATCTGAACTGATTATACTATCTGAGGATGAATTTGAAATTGAAATAGAGTCAGACCTGTTGAAATGGAACATAAAGAAAACAGAGGGGCTGAAATATTTTTTGATTCAACATGCCACAGAAGAAGGTAAAGATTTTAGGTCGGGTGAAATAGTAACATTTAATGGTCTATTAACATACTATCACCGAATTGGAAAGCAAGAAAAGTATGTTAGGGTTGTGGCTGTTTATAATGATAAGTTTACATATAGTAAAACATTGCACCTAGGTTTGTCAAATCCAAAAAGTTTTGATGCTTTTGTGCATAATGACAAGCTAGTGTTAAACACAAGAGAAGCGATTAATTTGGAGGTGGTCGCTATAACAGGAAATAAGATTTTAGAGCAACAGATACTGTCAGATAATGAGAGTTCTTTTGTACTACCAATGGTTGACAAGGGGCTTTATTTAATTCGTTTAACAGATTTAAAAGGCAATTTTCAATTAATAAAATGGCAAAAGTGTCAATAAGCTTTGACTTTTATAGACACGATTTAATAACTAGATGTTTACATAATTCTATTTAAAGTTTACATATAATTAAAATTTAACAATTTGATAACATGTTAATTTACAAATAGTCAAATTTAGGTGTGATATTTGTATCATTAACCGCTGTTTATAAAACACTGAATGTGAGAAAAAATGAAGCTGTTTAATATGTTATTTGTGAAATTAATGTTAATGAATTGTTTTTCCATATCGGCTCAACACATTCATACGCATGACCATAAAGGAGACAGCATAAAAGCTTTTGCGCTTAAAAATGAATTTTATGCACGAGTGTTAAATTTCGACGAGTTAAAGCAAAAAAAGAATAACAAAGACACAGTGGTTATTGTAGCCTATCAGCAATTATTGAAATCTTTTGAAAAATGGGTAAGGTGGGCTTTGGATGGGCATGACAGCTATCTCAAAGCAAAAGATTTTGACAATTTAATTGATAAAGCTGCCGTAATGCGAGATGTTGCCTCTGTGGTGAAAATGACAGATATTAAAAACGGGTTGTTTGTAGAATCTCACAATGGGCATTGTCATTGTGGTAAATGTGAAGGTAAGGACTAATGAAAATTCAGCTTATATTTTTGGGTTTGTTGTTGATAATTTGTGAAAGGCTTCAAGCACAAGGAAAAGCCAATGTTACAGGTGTGATTGCCGACAGAAATGGTAATTTGCCCGGTGTTGTGGTGATGGTTAAAAGCCAAGGTATTATTGCTGAAACTGACTTGGATGGATATTTTGTGTTGCTAAATGTCGCTGAAGGGGATGTTCAGATTGAAGTTATGTACATGGGTTATGAAACGAAATCTATATCCGCAAAAGTTCCTCCCTCAGGTGTTTTGAACTTAAACAAAATCATACTCAACGATGACATTTCGGATAAAAACACCTTAGATGAAGTCATCATAAAAGGAGAAATGAACCATGGTGAACAAAAAGCAATCAACATCACCAAGCAATCTACCAAAATTGTGAATGTAATAGCTGCTGAAGGCATATCCAAATTGCCTGACAAAAATGCCGCAGAGGCCGTTCAACGTTTGTCAGGTGTGGTTGTGGAAAAAGACCACGGCGAAGGAAGGTTCGTATCCTTTAGGGGTACACCCATTGACTGGAGTTCAAACTTGGTAAACGGAGACCGCATGCCTGTTGCTGACGAAGAATCGAAGTCAAGAGCGCTCAATTTCGACATTTTCCCCTCAAGCATGATTGAATATGTGATTGTTGCAAAATCTTTGACAGCAGATGTGGAAGGAGATGCAATTGGCGGAAGTGCCAATTTTCTCACTCGTTATTCTCCCAACAAAAAAATGTTGAAAGCTCAAATTGGTTCGGGTTACAATTTTAAGGCTCAAGGACCTATTTACTCAGGTGAAATTTTGTATGGTGACCGATCTAAAAATGGCAATTTCGGCTATGTTATGTCTGCCTCCATTTACAACCGGGCTTGGGGAACTGATAATTATCAAGTATTGTATGGCGGCGGTTTAGAAAACAACCAGGTAGTTAACAGATTAGAATTGAGAAATTATTTGGGTCATAGACAAACTATTGGATTGAATGGGGGTCTGGAATATAAATTTTCGCAAAGAACCAAGCTTTCAGCAACCGGAATTCTTGGGAACATGAAAGATGATGAATGGAATAGAAAACGATTGTATAATTATGCCGATGGAACGGGAAATGCCATTCTGTTACAAAATATTCATAACATTCAAATCACCCGTTTTTTTGGAGGCAATATTTCTTTGCAACATAAATTCAATGAAAAATCAGTGTTGGATTTCAAAGTAGCAACTTATCACAGTCGCTTTAAATACGGACCAGTACCATTTAAAGGAAATGACCCCAGAAACGGCTACTTTGTTACAGAATTTAAACAGTCAGTTGATTTCTATGATTATATTTATCAACGTGATGATGGTTCTTTTTACACAATAGATCACATTGACGATGCCTCTAACATCGTTGATTATTCTTCAAGAAACAAATATTTAGCTATCGATAGTCCTTTAAAAGGTGCAGGCGATCACCATGAAGCCATAATCCCTAAATGGACCAACAGACCTAACGACCCGTTTGCAGTAGATTATCAGAAATTTCTGTTAAACAGGGCATATTCTGAAACAAACAACACTCGGGAAAGTGACCCAATTGTCATTCAGTCAGATTATGAGCATAAATTCAATTCAAAGTTTAAACTAAAATCAGGCTTAAAATTTAGAACCAAAACGGGTCAACGTAAGGTTGGGATTGAATATTGGCTCAAAGATGACTCGAAGCTTGGGGGAGATGTGATTTCTTTAGAGAATTTTAATACAATGAACATACCCCTCTACAATACTTACCTCAAGTCAATCGGTTCTCCTTATGCAGACCCAAGGTTTCAAAACCGTTTTTTGACCAAAGATGAAACAAACGAATTCATAAACAGGTATCAAAATCAATATTTAGAGAAAATCCCATATGGTCCCGATCTGCCTCCTGAAGCATCATATGATTTGTTTATAGCATCAAATTATTCATACAGGGAGAGTGTGTATTCAGGATATTTGATGGGTGATTATAAATTTAACGACAAATGGAGTATCAATACCGGATTGAGATTAGAGTACACTACTCCTCAAGTTACAGCATTGAATGTTAAGACTGACTCAGTTGACTTCGCAACAGGAAATAGGATATTTGAAACCAACAATCTCTCAGCCGGAAAAAACTATCTGTCATTATTGCCTTCTTTGACAATCAGGTTTGATTTGAACCCAAATACAGTGTTAAGATTAGCCGTAACTCGCTCATTAAGAAGGGCTAACTTCAATGAAATAAAGCCTGGTGCCCCCATAGTTGACTACTCAAATTTTGTACGCACTAGAGGCAATCCCAATTTAAAACCAACTTATTCCACCAACTCCGATTTGGGTATTGACCATTATTGGGGAAATAAAGGAATGATTTATGTAACTGGTTTTTACAAATATGTAACAGACCATATCTATTTGGCTTTTGATACAATAAGTGTCGAAAATCAACAAACTGCATTCATCACCAATCGTTTTGAAAACGCTCCAAATGCATTTATAGTCGGAATGGAAAGTGGTATAAAAAGAAAGATGTCTTTTTTACCGGGAATATTTAAAGATTTTGGTTTAGATGCCAATTTTACATTAAGTTATTCACGTATGCGTATTCCTACGAGAGTAGAGTTACAGCCATTTCCAAGACAAGCACCTTTTGTAGGAAATGTAGGTGTGTTTTTTGAAAATAATAAAATCACTACAAGGCTGGCTCTCAATCATAAGTCTTCATATTTGATGGAGTTGAATTTAATAGCTTACACAGATCCTGTCACCAATCAAAGTAACATAGCCCAAAATACTGATTTTGATTTGTTTATGGGTAGAATTTCAACTCTTGACTTTTCTTTTGCTTATCAAATAAGTAAATACTTCTCAACATTTTTGGAAGTTAACAATCTCAACAATGCCCCTTTTGTGATTTATAGAGGGCAAAGAGAAAGACCTGTCAAGGTTGAGTATTACTCAGCAAGGGTACAATTAGGGCTAAGATTTAATTTGGATTAAAAATTTTAAACACAAAATAATATGAAAACAAAATGGTTAAGTTTGATTTTCTTGGCTGGGGCATCAGTATGGTCTCAACCTGTTGTTAAAAAGCCAAAATTGCTTTTTATAGGTATAGATGGCGTGAGGTCTGATGCTTTGAGGCAAATAGATACACCAACATTGGACTCGCTGATGGCCGCAGGAACTTACACATTTGACTCTTGGCATCTTGGCATCACTTCTAGCGGACCGTCTTGGTCATCAATGATGACAGGTGTGTGGGAAGCTAAACATAATGTTAGATCCAATACTTATGCAGGTGCTAATTTCACCAACTACCCTTATTTTCCTAATCGTGTAAAACAATTTAGACCTGATGTGAAAGCGGTGCAAATCATCACATGGAATCAAATGGGAGAGAAGGATATCAACCCAGGAGGTTATGTTTTCAACTCAAAATGGGATAAAGCCATTGATGCCGGAAACCACAGCCAAAAAGCAGTAACAAATGCTGCTAAAATTCAATTGTTGGACGAAGATTTAGACATACTTTTTATCCATTATGACGAAGTAGATGCCACAGGACACGCCAGCGGATTTAACCCAACAAATGCAAATTATATCTCTAACATCAAAAAAGTGGATTCTGAGTTGGCAGAAGTCATTCAAGCTCTCAAAGACCGCGAAACTTATGACCAAGAAGATTGGATGATTTTGGCTACAACCGATCATGGAGGCACAGGCACCAGCCACGGTGGTAATTCAAACACAGAGAGACAAATTTGGTGGTTTGCCTCAGGCGGTGGTATGCCTAAATTACAGATCACCGGTTCTGACCCGGGAAGTTATCAAATCCCTAACAGACAGCCCAAACTTGAAGATATTAAAAACGTGCCTGTTCTAACTGATATTGCTGTTACTGCAATAGCACATATGCTTAGATACGCCGGACCAAATAACAGCCCAATTTTGCCCGATACTGTGACTGGTTGGAACTTAGACGGTAAATCTTGGGTGAAATATGAAGAGGTAACTAGTGTTGAAAATGACAGATTCTCTAAAATGGATGATTTTGGCTTTGGTGTTTTCCCCAACCCAAATGAAGGAGTGTTTAAAATTGCCCTAAAATCTGTTGATGCTGGTGGAGCAAATTACTCTTTGCTGAGCCCAAATGGAAATATAATTCTAAATGGAATGTTTGACATCACAAGCATGCTTGCTGAGCTTGATATTTCTGATTTGCCAAAAGGTATCTATAGCCTCAAAGTTGTAAACGGTTCAAAGGTAACCGTGAGAAAAGTAATCAAAAAATAAAAATACACTAAACAAACAAAACACAATTTTTATGAAAAAACTGTTTTTGGCGTGCATACTAGGTATGCTTAGCCACGCTTTTGCCCAAAGGCAAAATTCTTCAGGTCATTTCGTGCGCCTTGAAGGTACAATTGCAAACGAACACCTAAATATGGGTGCTGCTTTAAATGATAGTTTGGCAACTTCTAACTTCACAATCGAAACCTGGATGTTTGTGAACAGTACCAATTCTGATCCTGCATGGTTTGGTAACAAAAATTGGGATTCTGGAAACAATATTGGGATTGTTCTCGCCAACACTAGTGCAACTACTTTTAAAGTGAATGCCAGATTCGGTTCGGGAACACGTTTCGACCTCAATAGCATCAACGTGCCTCAAGGCATCGTAGGAAGATGGAATCACATTGCAGTGGTGTTTGACAGAAATGGCAGCACACCCAGAGTAATTGCTTATGTGAATGGTGTGCAAGCCGCATCAGGAAATCTGACAGCAGCAATGACTCCCACAGCAACACTCAAAGGAGCTTTAAATTTCAGATTAGGACAAGACGGTACAGGTTCTTATGCTCAAAAATTCAATGGAGGATTCGACGAGTTTAGAATATGGAAAGGTGTTAGACCTTTAGACAGTTTGAGAAGATACATGTGTCAATCCATAACAAATGAAGCCGATAAATCAAACTTATTGGTGTATTACGATTTCAATGAAAACAATGGTTCTTTGGTCAAAAATAAAGTAGGAAATGCTGTCATTGATGCCAGATACACCAAATCCGGAGCTTTAACAAATGCACTTTGGCAGGTCTCTTCCGTTCCTGTTGGAAATAGGTCTGCTTTCGCATATGGTAATTATACCAATCCTGTTTCTGTGTCAAGTTCAGGTTATGGAACATTGAGTTTATCAAATATTTCCAACACTAACGGAGTGCATGTGTATGCAATTGATAGTGTACTACCCGAATACAGAATAGGTCTTCCTAATCCAAAAGAAAACTATACATTGTTTGGATACTTTGCCACAAATGTAAGTGCTTCAACTACAATGGATGTTAAGTTGGATTATACTGATTTTGAAAAAGCAGTTACTGATTCAAATAGTATTCAACTGTTCAACAGGCTTTCATCTTGGGAGCAAACTGTTGGTTTTAGCAATACAAAAAAGTCTTTCACTAAGACCGTTACCAATAATTCCAACGCTCAGCTAATGATTGCATCGTTTGCTTTGGAAACATGTAATGCACCAACAGCTTTCAAGCTTGAAGGTGATCCAGGTTTTACTAAAACCAATTTGTCATGGATATCTAATTCAGGATCATGGGTGATGGAATATAGCACCGTACCTTTTAATCCTGGTTTTTCGCAAGGAACAACCGTTAAAGGTGTTGGGGGTTTAGTTAATTTTACTCTTTCAGGCTTAAATCCTGACCAAGAATATTATGTATATGTAAAAGATACTTGCTCTTCTATTGGTTCTGCAAGCGATTGGGTGGGTCCAATTTCTTTTAAAACCAAAGATTTAGTAGTTTCAGCGCCATCTTACAGCTATAATTTTACAGGTTCTCAACGTGCCATTTCGTCTAATGTTATTAATCATAATATAGGCACTGGAGACTTTACTTTAGAAGCTTGGGTTTTTCAACGAGCAAGAAGTGGTGCAAACGGTGTAATGGCTTTTGGTAATTCTTCATTGGTGGCAGCACCGGCTTTTTATTCAAAAACAGGTGGTAGTGGTGGAAATGGATCAGTGGGTATATGGTGGGCAGGTGGCATCGGATGGAAAAACACCAAACACTTTTTGCCTGAAAACCAATGGTCTCACATTGCTATGGTGCGTAAAGGTGCGGAAGTTAGAATCTATGTAAATGGAGTTTTTGATGGAACAGTCATTTCAATTCCTGCCAATGCTTCAGTTCCAAACGGCACTTTCTATTTAGGTCATTCCAATGATTTGTCAGAGTTTCTTAATGGCTCTGTTGATGAAGTGAGGGTGTGGAAAAAAGCAAGAACAGAAGATGAGATTAGAAACTTAATGTGTAGAAGAGCTATAGGTAATGAAGATGGTTTGTTCATGAATTTCAGTTTTGACGAGGGAGAAGGTCAACCCGTTGATAGAGTGTCGAATGTAACTTTAAACAACAGTGTTTCAACACATAACTATTGGTCAGTGTCAGGTGCATTTGTGGGAGATACCAGTGTGTATATGTATCCTGAAGATGCCAATTGGACCGGCAATCAAGTGTTTTTCGACAGTGAAGAGTATCAAATCAAAGTTGTAGATATTAAAAAAACAAAGGGAATCCAACTGCTGTCTTGGAAAAATGGCTTAAAATCAACACAAGTTTCTTTGCCTTCTGTTGGTTCAAATGTATTTGGAGTTTTCCCAACTTCTGCCGACACCGCTTCTTATACTATCTTATCTCAATCAGATTTGAATAATAATACTTTGGCACTTTTAAATAAAAAAGCGCCTAACAGCCCATTGTATTCCATCACTCCTTTGGCTAATAATAGCAAAAGTAAACACTTATTTGGATATTCAGTTTTGAGTTTTGGTAGTATTAATAGTAACTGTGATCTATTGTTTGCAAATGAAATATCTCAGGTATCAAGCGATCAAGTATCCATTAAATGGTCAACTTCACCCAATCCCGTCAATGCTATTTATTCATTTAGTCCTTTTACACTAGGTATAGGTAGCCCACAAGCCATAAATGGAATTACAGTAGATTCAATTTTGATTTCGGAATTAGTTGTTGGAAGAAATTACGAATTATACCTAAACACTCAATGCGCCAACGATGAAAAACTATACTCAGGTCCTTATTACTTCTCTTCATTGCCTTGCACTGCACCAACTAATGTCATAGTTGGTCAAATCACAGGAAGAACAGTAGCTTTGTCATGGGATAACAATGTGTTTTCATCTTATAAGGTTACGTGGGCTCCAAAGGGAACTAACCCCAATCTTGGAATAGACAGATTTGTTTCAACCAATAGTATAACTCTCACAAACCTTCCAAGAAATTCTGAAATTGATGTGTATATTTACACTATGTGTAATAGCACTTTGCCAAGCTCACAGTTTGTGAAGTTAGAAATTAAACTTACAGACCCTGTTTGCGAAGCTCCTAAAAATGTTCAAATTATCAATGTTTCATCTTCAAAGATTGACCTAAATTGGGATGCAAATTTCTATAACA